>JBPBQB010000239.1:0-15336 GCA_050954545.1 Janthinobacterium lividum
CTGATAAAGAATACCAATGGCCTAAAAGTAGTATTGTTGGCTCTATTACATTTCTTTTACTCATTGTCTGTGGAATTGTGACGTACATTCTCAGCAGTTTTTTTCAAGATTCTCGGCTGCTTATTCTGAAAATCGCTGCCTGGATAAGCACCTCGTTGATTGTTTTTATTGTCGCTGCAGGTTGGCATAAAAACAAGTCTTTCCAGAGAGTAGGAAATACTGATGCTTGGCCTTTTTTGTCGCAGGAAGATTTAGATGACGCGAGAAAGTGCCCGAAGTTGCTGGCTGGCAGGAAGTAGCACAAATCGCAATCGGCACTGGAAGTGCCGGTCTACCATTGCGTGAAAGTGTCTCCGACACTAAGGAACGAGCCTGTGCGAATTAATCCGTAGTGGCCTCGCCTTTCATTCAAGAGTAGACCGGCACTTCCAGTGCCGGTTTCGGGGCTGAGAATTGTTTGTGCAATAACGACCTGGAAATATATCTATCGATAAATGCCAAAGAAGGAGACAACTGAAAGTTGTCTCCCTCTTCTGATTTTTGCCGCAGCAACCCGCCTGGCGGCTCTAAGTTAATGCGAATTTCTTCGCCGTCCGGCTCGAAGCTCTTCCAATCGCTTGAAACCCCGGCTGCCCGACTGCCTCTTTCAAGGTCTCCACGGGTGGGCAGTTTTATGATAGCACAAGTTGGGGCTTTTTACACGCCTCGCCAATTTGTCAGGGTGATTGTTTTGTCGGTGAGGGCCGCGAATGCTTCGGGGGAGCGGAGCGCATTGAGTTCTCCCTGCCAGTCGTAGCCCCAGTCGAAGACTTGGGACAGGGCAGCATTGTCGGTGCCGGGGTGGCACACAATCTCAGTCAGGCCATCGCGGGCATTTGTCAAATAGGATGCGAGAACGGGGGCGGTGAGGTGGCCGGAAACAGCCATGCCGGAGAAATAATCGGATGTCTGGATATTGTAGGCGGTCAGGTAGTGACGAGATAGGCGAGACATGGCAGCTAGAGCGGCGGCTTGAACACGTCGTTCGCGAGAAATCGAGATGTGGGGCGGGCCGTCAATCGGCAGACGGATGGCCCGGATGCCGTTTTGAGATGCGAACCGGCAGACCACACGCATGATGCTGGGGAGCGCGTGGAGGTGCTGGTGGGAGTCGAGATGGCTGATAGGAAGACCGTTCAATGCCTCGAACTGCCGGCGCAGTTCTGCTTCCAGGACACGGGAGGGCATCTGGCCGCGCCCGTAAGCAGACAAGAAGGACCGGAGGGTAGGGGGCTTACCGGGAACACCGACCAGCGTAAAGTGAAGGCCGAGGTCTAAATGCAGCAGGGATTTAATGCGGTGAACGGCATCTTCAAACGCAGATCCGAGAGGCATCAGACTAGCCGAAGTGACGATTCCGTCCCGGTGTGCAAGTTCGATGCCTTCATTCAGCGAAGGGTGCAGGCCGAAATCATCGGCGTGGACAATGACGCGCACGCTCACGGGCGGGCCGGACGGGTGTGGGAGACCGGCTTCCGGGCGGGACGTTTCCGCGCTGCGCGTCGGTAATCCGCCATCTCATGTAAGATCTTGACCACCACAGACCCGGAGGCCAATGTCGAGACTCCTGCTGTCCGCTCGTAGTAACGCAAAGGGACTTCGGCAATCGTGAACCCGGCGTTGTGAGTCTCGATCAAAAGCTCGGCATCGATAAACGAGCCTTCCGACTGAAGCGTGATCTGCTCTAAAATCGCCCGACGAAACAGTTTAAACGCAAAGTTGACATCACGGACACTCAGACCAAACAGGACACGGATGAGGCGGTTGTAAACAAACGACATGATCTCGCGCTTTGGCCCTTCCGCCCGGCCGTGCCGGTTGCCGATCACCATGTCGGCGTTCCGAGTCAGCGGAATGGCTGTGAGAGCGTCATCCATTTGGATCGGCAGATCAGAGTCGATGTAAAGAACCCAGTCTTTGGTCGCCGCCGCAAAGCCGGTTCGCAGGGAGCCGCCCAGCTTGCGGTTTTTGACATGGTGGATGACCTTCATCTCCGGGTGCGCTTTCGCAAGCGTGTCTGCCAACGCGCCGCAGCCATCGGTCGAGGCATCGTCCACAACGACGATCTCTAAATCAGACGTGATTTTGTACCCGACCCGCAATGCTTCTGAGACGCAAGTCTCAATATTGCCGATCTCGTTATACATCGGAAAGACAAATGACAAGCTTGGCAGCAGTGCCTCTGCCGTGTCTTCTTTTGGTGTTATGTCCGCCATTGTCCTGTTCCTTGCTCTCTATCGACTAATGCGTAGCCCGAATCAGCACGGTCTGAGAGCCTGATTGAAGCTCTTCGTAATGCGTTACGCCATATTTTGTCCGCAGCTCATCCAGCACTTTTGGCCGCAGAGCGTATACGACACCGGGATGACGCTGAATGTCCTGTGCGGCTCCCGGATGGTCATCCGTGTAAACCACAGGCCAAACAGTATAATACCGCAGGCTCGGATGCTTCAGGCCCAGCGCGTGAATAACGCCGTCCGGCGGCGTGGTCAGCGAGGCGATAATGGCAGTCTTCCGCTCGGAAATATCTTCTTCGCGCCACTGCCAGGTCGGTGAGCACCAGGCGATCAGAAGAAATAACCCCATGCCGATTCCCGCAGCGATCCAGCCGCGTCCGCGCTTACGATAAACCAGTGCGAGGACGGCTGAGATGCCCAAAACCAGCATCCACAGCCAGATCGTGATCTCTGCCACCAAGTATTTCGGGCCAAGTTTCCAGAGCGCAATACCAAGCGCCAGATTGAACGCCGCGTATATCCATAGAGGGTTAAAACGCGCCGAAGTTTCAGTCCGTTTCGCCAGCCAGTATCCTACTAACACGGCGGCTGCGGGAAACAGTGGAAAGATGTAGGTCACCAGCTTGCTCTGGGATGCCGAAAAGAAGACAAATACAAGTGCAGTCCAAAGACCGAGAAAGAGCGCCGGATTATCGGAAGCCTGTTCTTGCAATGTCTGCCGCCCCTGAAGCCATGTGAGAATTACTGCACTGGGCAAAGCCAGCGACCAGGGGAAGAAGCCGCCGAGCAGCACGGGCAAGAAGAACCAGAACGGACTTGTTTCTTTATGCTCCGCCTGCAAATACCGCGTAACATTGTTTGCTTCTAAAAAGCCATTGATAAAGAGCTGGCCGTGCAGATGGATCATCAGCAGGAACCAGGGTAGGCCGACCGTTAGACAAAGCGCAAAGCCTGACCAGAGAACGGGCGAGAGCAGGCGTTTAGCCTGCCGGGTCAGCAGCAGATAGGCGACTGTCTGAACACCAATCAGCACCAGTGCAACCGGGCCTTTGGTCAGCATTCCGAGGCCGGTCATTAGACCAGCCAGCGCTATCCAGCGTACTTTGCCGGTCTGCGTCCAGGCGTACAGGCCATAAAGCGCCAGCGTCAAAGTCAATGCCAGTGTCATATCGGTGACAGCAGCGCGAGACAATTCAAAAAACTGAAGGCTGGTTGCCAGCACGAACCCTGAACAGAGAGCGTCCTTTGGAATGCTGGGATAGGCGCGTCGGCCCAGGGCATATGTCGCGGCGACCAGCAGGATCGACACCGATGCCGAGGGCAGACGGGCAGCAAACTCGGTGACACCAAAGAAGCGCATGGAGAGTGCGGTCAGCCAGTAAAACAGCGGCGGCTTGTCGAACCAGAGTTCCCCGCCATAATGCGGCGACAGCCAGTGGGCGAGGCTGGCATGCGCCATTTCTTTGCCGACCTGACCGTAGACCGGCTCGTCGACATCGATCAGCGGCAGGCTGCCGAGTGACCAGAATGCGAGTAGGGCTGTTCCCAGGAGCAGTCCAAAAAACCAGAACCATTGGCGAATCACTGGAGAGGCGGTTTCTGAAGTTGTTTCTACGGTGCGGATAGGGAATTATACCGGGGCAGAGGCAGGCAAGTCAAACGGCATTCTCTCAGCCGGGGGGCCAGGTCAGCGGGCGACCGCCGAGAAGATGCAGATGCAGATGGTCCACGGATTGGCCGCCATCGGACCCGACATTGACGACGACACGGAAGCCGCTCTCGGCCACGCCAAGCTTCCGGGCGACTTCTGCCGCCGCCTGCATCAGTCGGCCCAGCAGAAGCGTGTCATCCGGCGTGGCGTCCAGCAGATTTTCCAGTGGCCGCTTGGGAATGATCAAAACATGAACGGGAGCCTGAGGCGTGACATCTCTAAACGCCAGAACTGCATCGTCTTCATAGACAATGTCGGCAGGGATCTCGCGCCGAATGATCTTTCCAAAAATCGTGTCGGCCATTAGCTGTTCTCCAATAAGCCAAATGCATCGCCGCCCGGCAGGACTTCCGTGAGTGTCACGGGAACGATTTGACCGCGCATCGACGCCGGGGCCGCAAACTGGACTCTAACATAGTTCCCGGTGTAGCCGGACAGCCAGCCGTCCTGAGCGCCTTTGGCTTCCACGAGAACATCGACGGTTTTACCAAGATCGCTGGCCGCGAAGGCTTCCTGAGACGCGACGCAGACAGCGGTCAGTTCGCGATGCCGACGCTCTTTTTCTTCGTAAGCAACATCGTCTTTCAGCTCTGCTGCCGCAGTCCGCTGCCGGGGAGAGTAGCGGAAAACGTGTGTCCGGGCAAACTGCATCTTCTCAGCGAAAGCCAGCGTGTTCTCGAATAGTTCGCGTGTCTCGCCGGGGTAGCCCACGATCAAATCTGTTGTCAAACCGATACGCGGCATGACTGCCCGCAGCCTGGTGACGATCTCGGCGAAAAAGCGGGTGTCGTAAGGCCGGTTCATGGCTTTCAGAATAGTGTCGTCACCGCTTTGCAGCGACAGATGCAGGTGAGGCGCGATGCTCGGGTGGTCTGCCATGGCGGCGATCAACGTGTCCGGGATTTCGACAGGCTGCACAGACGACAGCCGAACACGGGCGATGCCGGGAATGTCCGCGACCTGAGATAGAACATCGGTCAGGACTGCGCCGCCGCTGCCGGTCTCCGGGCCGTAGGCTCCCACGCAGACACCGGTCACGACGATCTCTTTCGCGCCTGCCGCCGCCATCTGCCGTGCTTCCGCGAGGACATCGGCAAACGGGCGGCTTGCCATGACATTGCGCGTGTAGGGGATCGAGCAGAAGCCGCAGAAGTACGTGCAGCCGTCCTGAATCTTCAGCGTCGCCCGCGTTCGGTGGGCGGGCCGGCTGACAAGAGAGTCCAACGCAATCAGCCCGCCGGGGGCTGATTCGGGGAAGACGGCAAGCCCGGTATTGTCGGACGCAGGGGATGATGAGTATTGGATCAGCTCTGGAAACGCAGCCAAAACATGAGTCGCCGTCCGCATCTTATCGGAATTCGGCACGAGAAGCGCCGCGCCATCAACGGCTTCGCCCGTGTCTAACGCCATCTGAGCAAAGCAGCCGGTCAGCACGACTTTCGCGCCTTCTTTCTGCCGAGCAGCCCGGCGGGCGACCTGGCGTGATTTACGGTCGGCATCGGCAGTCACGGAGCACGTATTGATGACGTAGACATCAGCGGGCTGACGGAAGTCTGTCAGCGTGAAGCCGAGCGCTTCAAAGCTTTCGGCCAGCCGCTCGGTTTCGTATTGATTGACTTTGCAGCCTAAGTTGGTAAATGCGGCAGTAGGCATGATAGCCCAAGTTTACCGTAAAGGGCGGAGGAGTGTCAAGGAACCACTTTTGGGTATATCCGGCTTGAGAGCACCTATCAAGGAGACATATTATGGACACACAAGAACTGCCGCAATCGGAATGGGCCGAATTTCTCGATGACCTCAGCCGCGAGTTTGAAGAAGGCCTTGTCAGCGTCACTGTCAGTGGCAACGGTATGTCGGACGCCCCGGTCATTACCAGCCTGCCTCTTATCGGTATCCAGCTCAATACCAAAGGCAGCGACTCCGGCAGCATTACTGTAATTGCAGGCAGAGATGAAGACACGGCGATCTCGCACACGATCCCTAGCCCGAGTCAAATCCACGTCGCGCGTGATGCTGACGACGCCATCGCCGCCATCCAGATCGATGCGCCCGATCCGGCACAGACCCAAATCCACTTTCTATCGGCTTCCTAAGCCAAATTAAAGGCCCGCTTCTTACCGTCCGGGGATAGACGGGGAAGCGGGCAGGGTGGGGTAAACGAGTCACGAAGTGACTACTTGATGAACAGCATTTCCTGATAAGTCGGAAGCGGCCAGAGTTCGTCGGAGACGATGCCTTCGAGGGCATCGGCGGCGACACGGGTCTGGAGCATCGCCGGAAGCACTTGGTCGCGGAAGTGCAGGGCATGGGTCATCGTATCGTCGCTGGCCTCATGGGCCAGCTCATGCTCCAAAAGAGTGATGCCTGCTTCAAGGTCAGTGGTCAAACCCACGACGCTGTCCAATAGCGCGGTGCTTGGCTCTTTGCCGATTGTCTTCAGATTGATCGCAAGAGCAGAAAGCTGAGTCTGATAGGTCAGCGCCGCCGGCAGGATCTTGGTCTTGGCGATCTCCAGCGAAAGCTGCGCTTCCGTATTGACATCCAGACAGTATCGCTCCAGATAGATCTCGTAACGGCTCTGGACTTCGCGCTCGGACAACACGCCATATTTACCCAGCACGGCGATATTTGTGGGGTCGGTCAGAGCCGGCAGTGCATCCAGCGTATTCCGCAGGTTTGGCAGCCCGCGCTTTGCAGCCTCTTCATGCCAGCCGGACGAATAACCGTTACCCCCGAAGACTATCGCGCCATGCTCCGAGGCAATGCCCTGAAGCACGGTCTGGACAGCTCCGTTGAACTTCCCTGGATCGCCTGCCATCTCTTTTTCGATCTCGGTGGCGACGAAATCAAGCGAGTCGGCGACAATACAATTCATGACGACGAGCGGCCAGGCGATGGACTGGTTGGAGCCGACAGCCCGGAACTCGAACCGATTGCCGGTGAAAGCAAACGGGCTGGTCCGGTTCCGGTCTCCGGCATGACGCGGCAGGGTGGGCAGAGTATCGACACCGATTGTCAGCGTGCCGGACTGCTTGGAAGAACTGGCTTTGCCGATTTTAAGCTGGTCAAAGACATCTTCGAGCTGCTCCCCCAAAAATATCGACATGATCGCGGGAGGCGCTTCGTTTGCGCCTAATCGGTGGTCGTTGCCGGCAGAAGCGACCGATGCCCGCAGCAGTGTCGAGTACTTGTGAACGGCACGGATCGTCGCCAGGCAGAAGACCAGGAACTGTGCATTCTCATGCGGGCTGTCGCCGGGATCGAGCAGGTTGCCGATCTTGCCGCCGAGCGACCAGTTGACATGCTTGCCGGAGCCGTTGACCCCTGCAAACGGCTTCTCGTGAAGCAGGCAGGCCATGCCGTATTTTGTCGCGACCCGCTGAAGCTGCTGCATGATGATATGCTGATGGTCATGGCCTAAATTGGCGCTCTCATAGACAGGCGCGATCTCAAACTGGCCCGGTGCGACTTCGTTATGCCGGGTCTTGATCGGAATGCCCTGCTTGTAAAACTCATGTTCCGCTTCCATCATAAATGCTAAGACACGCTCCGGGATCGCGCCGAAGTAATGGTCCTCAAATTCCTGGCCTTTCGGCGGCTTCGCGCCGAAAAGTGTCCGTCCGGCATTCAGCAGGTCAGGACGGGCAAAGAAGAAGTTGCGGTCGATCAGAAAATATTCCTGCTCGGGGCCTGCTGACGCGATGACCATGCCGGGATCGTCATGGCCGAACAGTTTCAGCACCCGCTGTGCCTGCTCGTTGAGGGCCTGCATCGAGCGCAGGAGGGGAGTCTTATGGTCAAGGGCTTCACCCGTCCACGAAATAAACGCGGTCGGAATGCAGAGAGTGTTGCCGTTTGGGTTCTCGTAGATGTAGGCGGGGCTGGTAACGTCCCATGCTGTGTAACCGCGTGCTTCAAAGGTCGACCGGATGCCGCCCGAGGGGAAGCTGGACGCGTCCGGCTCCGCCTGAATCAATGCGCTTCCCGAGAAGTTAGCGATTGTGCCGCCGGAGCCGTCGGGGTCGAAGAAGCTGTCGTGCTTTTCTGCCGTTAGTCCGGTCAGCGGAAAGAAGACGTGCGTGAAATGCGTCGCGCCTTTTTCAAGCGCCCAGGTCTTCATAGCGGAGGCGACCACATCGGCGGCTGCCGGGTCAAGTTTTGCGCCGCGCTCGATTGTTTTCTGCATCATCTTGTAGATGGGCTTGGGAAGAAGCTCACGCATGACCTTGTCGTTGAAGACATTCGTGCCGTATAGCGACCGAGAAGTCTCGCCCTCTAAGTCTATCGCGTTGACGAGAGGCTTGTAATTGATGACTGCGGAAATTGCTTCCTGCCGTCCGGTAGTTGACTTCACTGTGATAGGGTCTCCTTAAATAAGTGCTCGAAATGGCAATTGACGATTTAGCATGAGCACGAACGCAAAGAAGCCACAGGCCAGGCACTCTTTTCGTGAGGGAAAAAGTGTCCGGCCCGTGGCTTCATAGCTAAAGTGAGACGGCGTAGTCAAACTGAACGGTTGGTTATATTAGCATATCTACTTGCTTCTTGTCAACTCACTTGACAAACTTCTCAGGGCAATTGTATACGGCATCCGAATTGTGACAAAACAAGACGAACACGAACCAGAAGGACGAACACAAGGTTCGCCCCTACGGGGAAGAGTGTAGGGCGCGAACCTTGTGTTCGTCCTTTCCTGCATCTATCGTCCTTTCCTGCGACCGGTCAAATGCTGTATGCAATTGCCCCGACAAACTTCTTGACGCATAGCCGGAAGGCTGCGTCACCATCAGGGCTTTTGCTCGTATCTCGACTTGGCATGAATCCTGCACGTATGGTTGCTTGGTAGAAGCACCCGCTTGCCGGTACGTCCCGTCTCTGCTGACACCCAGCGCTTGATCCGCGTAGCAGACGGCGGTATCTTGATCGCATACTCTCAAAGGACACGTACACATGCAAGCCAAAACAATCGCTTTCCTGGGGCTGGTAACATTGACCACTCTCAGCCTGGCCGCTCGCCCTGCCGCCGCACAGGTTACTCTGAATTTCGACAACTTCACGGCCAGTGCCGATAGCGGCGGCGGTTATGTTGCCGTCAGCAGTCCCTACTCCACTCAGGGCTTTACTCTGACTTCACTCAATCTCAGTGCGTTCAATGGTTCGGATATTTTTGGAGACGGTGAAACGTCGCTTGCCAGCGCCTCGAATGATCCCACGACACTGACGCAGGACCACGGGTTCGGGTTCGACTTTAATGCCATTGACCTCGGCCCCCCAGATGGTAACCTTTCCAGCACCACTTTCGATGGTCCGGTCTTGTTCACCGGGACTAGGACCGATGGCACGACGGTTTCAGAGACGGTGAACACTACGACCGGCCAATTCCAGGCGTTCGCCTTCACGGGGTTCACTGACCTCCAATCGCTCACATTCGTGGGAAGTGGCACGAGTACAACCCCAACCCTGTTTGACAACATCAAGCTGACCTCCGATGCTGCGCCTGTCCCCGAAGCCTCCACGACGGTCTCCTTCGGCCTGCTGCTGGCCCTCGGGGGCTTGGCCTTCGGCGGGCTGATCCTCAGAGCTAGGAAGCACACCGCCTCAGCCTGAGACGAGGCAGCCGTCCCGGTCCGCAGGCAAGAAAATAGGCAGACAAGAAAACGCCTGCCGATGATTGACACCAGCAGGCGTTTTTCAACGAAGCTTTATTGGCAGTATCCTACGCATCGTAATACAGGAAGAACTCATAGGGATGGGGCCGCAGGGCAACTCCTTCGATTTCGCGAACGCGCTTGTAATCGATGTAGGTCTCGATCAGGGATTCTGTGAAGACATCGCCTTTGAGCAGGAACTCGTGGTCGGCTTCCAGAGCATCCAGAGATTCGGCTAGAGTGCCTGGTGTCTGAGCGATGCCTTTTTTCTCTTCCGGGGCCAGCTCATAAATATCTTTGTCGATTGGGGGCGGCGGCTGAATCTTGTTCTGGATACCGTCAATCCCCGCCATCGCCATGGCCGCGAACAGCAGGTAGGGGTTTGCGGTCGGGTCTGGGGCGCGGAACTCGACACGCTTGGATTTTGGAGAGCCGGCAATCGGGATACGCACGGCTGCCGAGCGGTTGCGGGCCGAATAGACCAGGTTGATTGGTGCTTCGTAACCAGGAACCAGGCGCTTGTAGGAGTTTGTCGAGGCTGCGCCGAAAGCCAGCAGGGCACGGGCGTGTTTCAGGATGCCGCCGATATAATAGACCGCTGTTTCGGACAGGCCGCCGTAGCCTTTCTCATCGTAGAAGATATTGGTGTTGCCCTTCCACATCGAGACGCTGGTATGCATGCCTGAGCCGTTGTCCTGGAAGATCGGCTTCGGCATAAAGGTCGCCGTGTAGCCGTTCTGAGCCGCCGTGTTCTTGACAATATACTTGTGCATTAAAAGCTTATCGGCCATGCTGACCAGCGAATCGAACTTGATGCCGATCTCGCACTGCCCGGCATTGCCGACTTCGTGATGATGGACATCCACTTCGATCCCGGCTTCCAGCAGCGTCAGAACCATTTCGGAGCGCAGGTCGCTGAGAGTATCCGAAGGCGGCACGGGGAAGTAGCCTTCTTTGGTACGCATCTTGTAACCGAGATTGGGCTTTTCGTCGCGTCCGGAGTTCCAGGCGGCTTCGTCGGAATCAATGGCGTAAAAGCCGGCGTTCGCAGACTGACCGTAGCGGATGTCGTTGAAGACATAGAACTCGGCTTCCGGCCCAAAGTAGGCGACGTCGGCGATGCCGGTGGACTGGAGGTAAGCTTCGGCTTTCTTGGCGATGTTGCGCGGATCGCGAGGATATTTCTCACGAGTGATCGGGTCTTCGACATCAGCGATGATTGAAAGTGTCGCATTTTCGGTAAAGGGGTCCATGACTGCTGTATCCGCATCCGGAACTAAAAGCATGTCGGATTCATCAATAGTCTGAAAACCGCGAACCGAGGAGCCGTCAAAAGGCAGGCCGACGGTGAAAACGTCCTCTTCAAAGCGGTGGGCCGGCATTGTAAAGTGCTGCCAGGTTCCGGGAACATCGACAAACTTGACGTCAACAAATTTGACATCGTTGTCCTTGATCATCGTGAGTACGTCCTGAGCTGTTTTAGCCATTGAATGCTTCTCTCTCCTGAGTGTGTTTTGGTAGTGGTGTTTCGGTACGCAGGTGTTTGCGGGCGATGACGCTAAAAAACGCTCCTGACACGGTCCCGCCACAGTTCTTGCTTCAATCCTAAAGTTTAGTCTGGATCGAGAGTTCTTTGTGGAAAGCCGTACAGGAACGTCAATGTTCCGTTTACCGGTCTGCCTGCAATGGTGTCAGTATACAAAATAATGCCAGTCGTGTCAAGAGGAGGAAGTACGTTATTTTACTTACGGTTGTTTGTGCTATAATGTCTCATCTGCATAAAATGCAGGTTCCGTTCTTCAGGATTGAAAGTGACTAATTTACCAAGGACAGTATTGGAGATGAAGCAATTATGAAAAACTATTACTCTCGGTATCTCGCGGCATGTCTGTGTGCCGCACTGCTGTTCAGCGCCGGTCTGAACTCTGCCAGCGGCCAAGCTTCCAAGCCTGCAGCAGATTCAACTCCGGCAAACCCGAACCTCGCGCAGTACAATCAGGCGATCAACGATTTCAATGCTGCTACACGCAGCAGCGACCCGGCTAGGACTGCCAAGACGATTTCTGAGCTTCAGGCGCTGACAAAAACACCTGGCTATCAGAACGACGCAACAGTACACAACCTGCTGGGGTACCTCTACCTCACGCAATCGAACCCAACTGCCGCCATCCCCGAGCTGCAAACCACAGTTCAGCTCAACCCGGCCAATCTGGATGCCCACAATAATTTAGGGAACGCACTGCGGCAGACAAACCAGTATGATGCAGCGGCTGTCCAGTACCAGTACGTCCTGGACCACCCCGCTGCAAAGGGCACGGATCCCGGCCCTGATCCGTCACGGGTCAAATTTAACCTTGCGACCGTGCTTGGACAGGCTGGTGAGACTGACCGATCACTGACGCTTTTTAGCGAACTGGCCGCAACCGGCAATGCCGATGCAAGCGTCTATAAAAACTATGGCTTCTTTCTGCAGAAAGCGGGACGCAGTGCAGACGCCGCCGCCGCCCTGCAAAAGTCCGCGACGCTGAATCCGAAAGATGCCTCGGCGTCCCTGAGCGCCGGAGAGCTATTCGCCAAAATCGGTCAATATGATGATGCCATTGCCAGCCTGACTAAAGCGCTCGGGCCGGATGTTGACCCAAAACTTGATCCAGGCGCAGAGTACGATGCCTATTTCGCCCTGGGCGAATCGTATGCCGCGAAGCAGGATAACCCGCAGGCGATCAAAGAGTTTGAGACGGCTTCCACGCTCCAGCCGCAGAATGCCGTGCCGCTCTACAATAAAGGCGTGCTGCAGCAGCAAGCCGGTCTTAATGCCGATGCAGAGACTTCCTACCGAAGTGCCCTCCAAAAAGACCCTAACAACGTCCAAATCCAGACTGCGCTCGGGGTTCTTCTCGCAGACACAGGGAACAATGCCGAATCGGCCTCATTGCTGTCTGCGTCTGTTCCTAAGATGCCTCAGAATGCTCAAGCGGCACCTTTTTATAGTCGTCTTGGAGATGTTTACGCCCGGCAGAAAAACTATGCGGATGCCAATCAGGCTCGTATGCAAGCCCTGTCTTTTAATCCCGATGACACCGATACCCGTGTCGCGCTGGCGGACTCGTACATGACGCAAAAGCAGTATGTCAGTGCGCTGACCCAGTACAACATTGCTTCTCAAGCACGTCCGACCGACGCCGCGATCCAGAACCAGCGTGGAGTCGCGTATAAGAACCTGAAGCAATATCCTAAAGCGCTGGCAGCCTTCAAGAAGGCGGCGGCTCTCAGCCCAAGTAATGCCCAGGTGGAGAACAACATTGGGGTAGTTTACGAGTTGTTAGGGAAAAAGCCACTCGCTGTTGCTGCTTACAAGAAAGCGCTGGCGCTGAATCCTCAGCTTGCTGAAGCCCGTCAAAACTTGGGACGCTTTGCGAGCAAATAAACCCAGGTGACAGAGATCTCTATGAATTCTCCCGCGCAATCTCGGATGCGTTCTCTTGGAATTATGGCCAATTCCGGCAAGCCCGCCGCGCTGGAAGTGGCTGCATCTGCTGACGCCTATCTGCGGCGGCGGGGAATGACCGTGAACCTGCAAACCCGAGTGGCCGATGCGCTCGGGCTTGAGGGCCGTGGTCTGCCGGATGACGGTGTTGCCGATTCCGACGCGGTGCTCGTGCTGGGCGGTGACGGGACTATTCTCGCCACCGCCCGGATGTGCGCCCCGCGCCGGACTCCGATGCTGCCGGTGCATGTCGGCCGCTTCGGCTTCCTGACCGCTGTTGCTCCGGACGATCTCGCGCCTGCGCTGGAGGCGCTGCTCGAAGGAAGCTATTCCGAAGAGCAGCGTATGATGCTCTGGTGCGAGACTCACCGCGACGGCATTTTGCAGGACTCCGGCCTCGCATTGAACGAAGTTGTGGCCGCAAATGGCCCGTTGTCTCGGGTGCTGCATCTGCGGACTTCGATTGACAACAAATATGTCACTACCTATGCCGCCGATGGCATCATTGTCGCCACTCCGACCGGCTCCACAGCTTATTCGCTGTCGGCGGGTGGTCCGCTGGTTCATCCGAGCCTGCAAGCCCTGCTGGTAACTCCTATCTGCCCGCATACGCTGACTGCCCGTGCCCTGCTGATTCCACCGGAGGCAAAAGTCACAATTGTCGTCGAGCGTGATCCGCACGACACCGTGCGTGTCACGATTGACGGTCAGCTCGGTTTCCCCTTGCAGACCGGCGACGAGATCCACATCCGCCGTGCCCCGCACCATGCCCGGTTTTTATCCGTCGGCGGCGCGGACTTCTACGACAAACTGCAGAACAAGCTCCACTGGGGCGAAACGCTGTACTAAGAGACAATACACTCGGATAAGGATCTATCAGGGCAAGGAACATGCGTTCCTGACAGCACCAACGGGTATACTAACAGGGTAATGCTTGTTGAACTCCATGTCACGAATTTTGCGTTGATCGACCATTTAGACCTGACTTTCGGTGCGGGACTGAACATCCTCACTGGGGAGACTGGCGCAGGGAAATCGATCATTATTGATGCGCTCGGACTTGCTCTGGGGGAACGGGCCGGTCATGACCTGGTCCGGACCGGTGCCGGGAAGGCTACGGTGGAAGCCGTCTTTGACCTGACTCACACCCCGCCGGAGACCCGCCAAAAGCTCACTGAGGCAGGGCTGACCGGCGACGAAGGGGATGATGAAGATACCCTGCTCGTGACACGTGAGCTTGCAAGGGGCACGGGCAAATCCCAATGCCGGATCAATGGACGCTTGATGCCGGTCGCGGTCCTCAAAGAGATCGCGGAGGGGCTTGTCGATGTCCACGGCCAGCACGAGCATCAATCTCTGCTGTCGGCAGACCATCACATCGACATTCTGGACAATTGGGGCGGCAAAGATGCACTAGCGCTGCGTCAGCAGGTGGCAGCCCAGTCAAGTGAAACAAATAAGCTGAAGCGGGAACGGGAACAACTGCGAACGGATGCACGGGAGCGGGCTCGGATGCTGGACTTGTACCGTTTCCAGCAGGAAGAGATCAGCAGCGCGAGCTTGCTGCCTGACGAAGAAGACGAGCTGGTTGCCGACCGAAGCCGCCTTGCCAACAGTGAAAAGCTCAGCGCGGCTGCGTCCGATGCCTACACGACTCTCTCAGGAGCCGAGCGCGGCAGCGGAGCACTCGATGCCCTTAACGCGGCTCTGGCCGCAGTCGAGCACGCCGCCGGGCTGGATGAAAATCTAGCCCCGCTCATCGAAACGCTTCAAAGCGCCGTGGTCTACGCCGAAGATGCCGCACGCGGATTACGGGTATATCAAGAGACAGTCGAGTTCAACCCGGAACGCCTGGAAGAGATCGAGACACGCCTAGATTTACTTCGCACACTGAAACGAAAGTATGGCGAGACCCTGGCTGAGATTATCGCTTACGGGGCCGATCTGACCGCAAAGCTGGATGCTCTCGAAAATTCGGAAGCGCGAGAAGAGGAATTAACCCGTGCAATCGCGAACTCTGAGAATAGTCTGAATGTGAGCGCTGCAAAACTGACGACGGTGCGCCGTAAGGCTGCGGTCAAGTTTGCTGCGGACATTACTCGTGAACTGACCGATCTCGGGATGTCGGCCACTAAGTTTGAAGTCTCGATTGAACCCCAGCCCGTTTCGGGTAAAGGCGCAGACAAGATCGAGTTTCTGCTGTCGCCGAACCCT
>JBPBQB010000256.1:0-15265 GCA_050954545.1 Janthinobacterium lividum
AACTGATGTTACGCAGACATTGAAGTCTGCGATGTGTTGACATAATTCTAATCTGGTAAACTTGTCTCATGGACAAGACGCTGCTCGATCTGTACGCCGATTATCTGATCTCGTCATTTGGCCCGACGACCGCGACGGGGCTTTCGCGGCTCTTGCAGGCGCATCTCAGCCACGACAAGATCACACGTTTCTTGTCCGAGAAGCCGTACACGTCGGCCAACCTGTGGCAGATCGTGAAGCCGCTGGTGCGGCAAGTCCAAACCGAAAGTGCAGTTTTAGTCATAGACGATAGCATTGCCCATAAGCCGCACACCGATCAAAGTGAACTCATCGGCTGGCACTACGACCACACCACAGGCACAAGCGTTAAGGGCATCAATTTCCTGACCACGCTCTACTGTACAAGCGAGGTTTCGCTGCCTGTAGCCTTTGCACTGGTCGAGAAGGACGAAGAGTTCACCGACAAAAAGACAGGGCAGGCCAAGCGGCGAGCCACGGTCAGCAAGAACGCGCACTACCAAACGATGCTCAAAGCCTGCGTCAAGAACGGGATGCCCTTTCGCTATGTCCTCAATGACGTGTGGTTCGCGGCAGCAGACAACATGAAATTGATCAAGACCGAATTAAAGAGGGACTTCGTGATGCCGCTGAAGTCCAACCGCAACATCGCCCTGTCTGGGCAGGACAAGAAAGACGGGCGCTTTCAGGCAGTCCAAACGCTGGCACTCGAACACGGGCAGGCGCGGGAAGTGTCTCTGGAACAGGTGCCTTTCCCGCTGCTTTTGGTGAAGCAAGTCTTTACGAACAAAGACGGCAGCCAGGGCGTGTTGTATCTGGTGACCAGCGACACAACGCTTGACGGCGGCCAGATCATGGGCCTCTACCAAGAACGGTGGCAGGTTGAGGTCTACCACAAGTCCTTGAAGCAGAATGCTTCTTTAACGTGTTCGCCGACGCGTACCAAGACGACCCAGAGCAATCATTTCTTTTTGTCGCTGTGTGCCTACGTCAAGTTAGAGACGTTGAAGATCAGGACGCAGTGCAGCCACTTCGCACTGAAACAGAAACTGTATGTGGCGGCGTTGCAAGCCGCGTTCGGCCAGTGGCAGACGCTTCAGCCGAGTAACCTCAGAATGTCTGCGTAACATCAGTTACTAAAGCGCTTACGTTGTACATCAACAAAATGAGAATAGAATTGCAGTAGCCAGCAAACAAAATGTTTAACAGGTGAAAAACAATGACCATCCAAGAAATACAAACAGCCATCGCCGAACTTCCCCACAATGAGTTTTGGCAGTTGATGGAGAAGTTAGACGCACTCAAAAACGAACGCTGGGATGAAGAAATTGCCCGTGATATGGAAGCCGGGCGATTTGACGAAATCATTGCACGAGGCAAAGAACGCATCGCGGAAGGTCGGGGCAGACAAATATGAATACTGTCGCAACACCGGAACTGGATTACACGCAACGTTTGGATGCTGACATGAATTGGGCGCTCAGGGAGGGCGGAATGTTTTTTCAAAACGAAAGCGAAGTACAGAAGACGATGAAGCGGGTTACGGCGCGGCTGAACAGCCTTGGCATTGATTATGCCGTGGTCGGCGGCATGGCCTTGTTTCTCCACGGCTTCCGGCGGTTTACGGAAGATGTCGATATTCTCGTGACGCGCGAGGGTTTAGCAAAACTGCATGAGGTACTGGAAGGCAGCGGCTACCGCCCTCTTTTTGCTGGCAGTAAGAACTTGCGCGATACAGAAAACGGGGTTCACATTGAATTTCTTGTTGCTGGCGAGTTTCCAGGCGATGGCAAAGCCAAGCCTGTGGCATTCCCTGAACCGAAAACTGCAGCCGTTGAACAGGATGGTATTCGGTTTCTAAATGCAGCGGCATTGATTGAACTGAAAATCGCGTCTGGCCTGACTGGAAAAGGGCGTGCTAAAGACTTTGGCGATGCTCAGGAGTTGATGATGCTGCTAAACTTGCCTCAAAACTATACTGAACATCTCAGCCCTTACGTCCGAGAGCGTTATGATGAACTCTGGCAAAACGCGCAGCCTGACCCGGACAGCAATTGGCAAGAAGATGGACTGCAAGGATAATTTATATGGCACAAAGCGCGGTGGATACGGAGCTGGAAACGCTGATTCGGGCGCGGTACCCGATCATTTATGTGGTCTCGTGGGAGGAAAAACGGGTCGAAGATGCTCTGCGGGCGATCACCAAAGCTCGGGGCAAAAAGATGTACCAATGGACGGTGACTCAGGGCATGGT
The DNA here is from genome assembly GCA_050954545.1 of Janthinobacterium lividum. Lineage (GTDB taxonomy): Bacteria > Armatimonadota > Armatimonadia > Armatimonadales > Capsulimonadaceae > JANXMY01. The sequence goes on from JBPBQB010000256.1 coordinate 2,273, forward strand.
GCTAAACCCGGCCAACAGAGACGAAGTGACCCGGGACCCATTGGCAGCGCTGGACTTTGTTCTGGAGTCGCGCGATCAAGCCGTCTTTCTGCTCAAAGACTTCCATCCGTTCCTGAATGACACCGCGCTGGTTCGGCGTCTGCGGGACCTGACTTATGCCCTGAAGACTTCCTACAAAACGCTCGTGCTGCTGTCGCCGGTGCTAAAGCTACCGCCGGAGCTTGAGAAAGAGATCACGGTGGTCGATTATGAACTGCCGTCATTGGAAGATTTAGGTAAGCTGCTGGACAGCATTATTGAGTCGGTCCGGGCCAATCCCCAGGTGCAGACCGAGATGACCAAAGAGGAGCGCGACCGGGTGCTGAGCGCGGCGCAGGGGCTGACGGCGATGGAGGCGGAGAATGTGTTCGCGAAGTCGCTGGTCGAGCGGCGCAAGTTCGATGTCGATGTTGTGCTGTCCGAAAAAGAGCAGATTATCCGCAAGTCGGCCATCTTAGAGTACTACCGGGCATCGGAAGCGTTCGCCGATGTCGGTGGCCTCGACCTGCTTAAAGACTGGATGGATAAGCGGACTGTCGCGTTCACCGAGAAAGCCCGTGATTACGGCCTGCCCGCGCCTAAAGGCATACTCATCTTAGGCGTCCAAGGCTGTGGCAAGTCGCTGGCAAGTAAGTCAATCGCGTCACTGTGGAATCTGCCGCTGCTGCGGATGGATGTCGGCAAGATCTTTGGCGGGATTGTCGGGCAAAGTGAAGAAAACATCCGCAAGGCTATTCGGGTGGCTGAAAGCACCGCGCCGAATATTGTCTGGATCGATGAGCTTGAAAAAGGTTTCTCGGGAACGCAGTCTTCGGGCATCAGCGACGGCGGCACGACTGCTCGTGTCTTCGGGACATTTCTCGCCTGGCTTCAGGACAAAACCGCGCCCTGCTTTGTCGTTGCCACTGCCAACGATGTCTCGGCCCTGCCGCCGGAATTGCTCCGAAAAGGACGCTTTGACGAGATCTTTTTTGTCGATCTGCCAGGTGAGCCGGAGCGTGTCGAAATCTTCACGATTCACCTGAAGAAGCGTCGCCGAGACCCGGCTTTGTTTGATCTGCCCGCGCTGGCAGCAGCCACCGAAGGCTACTCGGGTGCAGAGATCGAGCAGGCAGTGATTGCGGCAATGTATGATGCGTTCAATCTCGACCGTGACATCAACACGGAGGACATCATTAAGGCCGTGGGCCAATCTATTCCGCTGTCTGAGACAATGAAAGAAAAGATCGATATGCTGCGGTACTGGGCTGAGACCCGTGCCCGCCCGGCATCCTCGGCTGCCCCACCGGAAACAGGCGAAGCCGGCTTGCAGGAAGACGAAAGTGATCCCCAGGCATTCTTGACGGAAGTGGCGTAGGAAGCAATTATCCCCAGTATTAGAGCACCGGGGCTTTCCCCATGAACAACTTCTTAGAAGCCTATCTTGCAAATCTTTCTGCCGAACGCGGTCTGTCGGAGAACACGCTGACGGCGTATCGCTACGACTTAACCCAGTTCCTCGATTACCTGACGCGCAGTGAGATCAAAGCCGTCAAAGCGATTACTCCGGGCCATGTCTATGACTTTCTAGCAGGCTTGCGTCGGGCGGGGCTGTCACCGGCCAGCCTCACCCGCAAAACAATCTCACTCAAGCTGTGGATGCAGTATCTTTGCAGCGAGACGCATATAAAAAGTGATCCAACTCTCGCCGTTGACCTGCCGAAGACATCAATACGCCTGCCAACAACACTGTCATTGCCGGAGATCGAGCTGCTGCTGAATATGCCGAATGCTGCCACTCCGGCAGGACTGCGTGATCGGGCTATGCTGGAAATGATGTATGGCTGCGGCCTGCGTGTCTCGGAACTAGTTTCGCTGAAATCTGAGAGTGTCGACTTGCGGGCGCGTTTAGTCCGACCCTTCGGCAAAGGCCGCAAAGAGCGTTTAGTGCCGCTCGGCGACGGCGTTCACGGAACTCTTTCGACTTATCTGTCTTCCTCCCGAGCAGCAATTCTAAGCGCCAAGCCGCCGACGCCGTTTCTCTTCGTCACGCGCCACGGCGGCCCGATGACTCGCCTGCACTTTTTGGTTTTAGTCAAGCAATATGCCCGCGAAGCCGGGATTACCCGATCAATCTCGCCCCATGCCCTGCGCCATTCGTTCGCGACCCATCTGCTCTCGGGCGGGGCTGACCTGCGTGCCATTCAGGAAATGCTCGGCCATGTCAGTGTCCAGACAACTCAGCGCTACACCCGTGTCGACGTCGCCCGCCTGCGTGAAGTTTACGATAAAACGCACCCGAGGGCCTAAAGAGGTAAAATAACGTATCATGGATGAACTCACAACTCAAATCACGGAAGAGGTTTTAGCAATCACCAACTGGCTTCAAGAATACTTAAGCCGCCCGTCGCGCTGGAATGGCAAGGTCGAGCTTACCGATGATGCTGCCATCTACGGCAAAGCACTCTCGAACGGGATAATAATGATTAGCCGCGAGATCGTTTCTTCTGAGCTGCGCTGGCGTACTGAGTTGCATGAGGCTCTGCATCACTTCTCCATAGGTTTGTCAGCCACTTCTTATTTGGATTTACCGGGCTGGGAGGAAGGCATTGTCGAACAGCTTCAGCGAACACTGCGCCACCCTGTTTTTAATGATCTTGGGATCGACGCTCCGCCGTCAGTATTTGCTGTGATTGAAACGGATCACCAATTCAACCGGTATATTAAGGCACTGGAATCCATGCGAGTTGCTCTGAGGCAGCCTCTGTTAGAGTATTACGTGATGCTGCTTTGGACACCTCTCAAAGCGCGTCCCGCACATCTGGTGGATTTGGGACGCCTGCTGCCATCTGGTGACTTTCGCGATTTTCAGCGCGTTTTTGCGCTTTCATTTTCTGTATTGAGAGGAGATTGATTTTATGCAAAACACTGAAGAAGAGAAAGAACATCTTTGGTCTTCAATTCGCCAACTGAAGCGTCAGCGGCGATTGTCGGCCATTCGGGAAGCAAGGCAGCTCCTTCGCAACTGGCTTCAGAAGCACCCGGAAGATTTCGCAAGCCGTGACGCTGGCGAGGAACTGGCGATGATGGAAGAGGCTCTGCTTATCATCGAAGCGGAAAAAGCGGCGGAACCGGTTGCCGCCTGAGAGAAAATAGGATACACTCATGCGCAGGGTCATTTTAATCGTTCTGGACGGCTGTGGGGTGGGGGCTATGCCAGATGCTGCGGCTGATGGCGGGGAGTCTGAACTGGCAAGTGCGACCCTGCCGCATGTTGCGGAAGCTGTCGGCGGGCTTCATGTGCCGACGCTTCAGCGTCTCGGCCTCGGCAACATTGCATCCATATGTGGCGTCGAGCCTGAACCGAATGCGATAGGCGGCTGGGGAAAGATGGCGGAAGCGTCGGCAGGCAAAGACAGCGTGACGGGACATTGGGAGCTGATGGGGATCGTGACCCAAGCGCCGTTCCCGACTTACCCGAACGGCTTTCCGTTAGGGCTGATCGCTGACTTTGAGGCGAAGATTGGCCGCAGGACGCTCGGTAATATCGCATCCTCGGGAACGGCCATCCTAACGCAATTAGGACTGGAACATATGGCGACGGGAAAACCGATTGTCTACACGTCCGCCGACAGCGTGTTTCAAGTCGCCGCCCACGAAAGCATTGTGCCACTCGAAGAACTTTACGGCATCTGCGAGACAGCGCGAGAGATGCTGGTCGCCCCCAACAATGTCCTGCGTGTCATCGCCCGGCCTTTTACCGGCGACTCGCCCGCAAACTTCCGGCGCACCGAGAACCGGCGCGATTATCCGCTGGCTCCGCCGACTCCAAACTTCTTGACCACCCTGGCCAACGCCAACAAGACCGCCCACGCCATCGGGGTCATCGCCGATCTCTTTCCCGGTACCTATTTCACCAAAGCCCAGCGCACCCAGAGCAATCCCGCTCATTTGGCTGCGATTTTAGATGCTGTTCAGAACGGTCCCGAAGACTTTGTGTTCGCCAATTGCGAAGACTTCGACATGCTTTACGGCCATCGCAATGACCCTATCGGCTTCGCCCGCTGCCTGGAAGCCTTCGACGCCGCTCTGGCAGCTATCGTTGAGAATTTACGTCCTGACGACCTGCTCATCCTCACTGCCGACCACGGCAATGATCCAACCACTGCCTCAACTGACCACTCCCGCGAATACGTGCCCGTGTTAGTTCATGGCGGCGGCATCACCGGCAGTTTAGGAACACGTTCCACATTTGCCTATGTCGCGGCAATCGCGTCTGACTGGATAGGGATAGAATATGGAAAACAAGCGTCAACAGGTTGCCTTTCCTAACAGCCATTGCAGAAAAATGAAACGTCATCAAATGCAGCCTGTGCTTGACCTCGAACAAATGAATCTTCATCGTGCAGACCGGCTTCAATCAATGGCACCACGATATTTCGATTGAGTTGACCGAAGCGCCGCGCCAGATGCCCCAGGCCCAAAAGTGCATTTCCGCGAACATTACTATCTGGGTGAGTAGCCAATCGAACACAAACTCTCTGGGCCCATTCTAAATCAGAAGCATTTAAAGCGACACCGATTACAACCGACGACAATTCCTTTGGTACATTTCGAGCAATCGCGTCTTCGACATCGGAACTGCCAGTAAATTCAGGCTCAATGTATGTCATAGGCTGCACTCAAAATCCGACAAGGATAAATACTGTCAGGCGACTCTGCACCGCCTAATCGCCGTGAGCCTGAATATAGACTGTGTGATTTGGATAGTCGAATACAATCACACCATGCCACGTCCAAGGCGAATTCTTGGTCATGTAGAACTCACTACCATGCGGGCGGGCGATAGCCTCAACTTTTACCCAATTGACTTTCTCACGATCACCCGCATCATAACGCTGATTCGCTGTCCAGTTTTCATTCAGAAAGTTTTTCGTTTCCGCGCTGGAAATCGGTGTACCAAGAGAAGCCAATGATTTCATTGCCGAAGGCGTCGCTTGAAAGTGCATACAGACCCATCGCTTAATAACGTAATGCCTGCCTGAAACTTGAAGAGAGGTAACGCCGGGTGGTGGGGGTTGCCCCAGCACCATCTGAAAAACTCCTGCCGGTGACCATTTGCTAAAGTCGGCCTGCCATCCAAGCTGCCTGAACCAAAGTCCGATTAGAAGGACGCAGACAATAAGGAACCCTACGAGCGGGCGATATAAATTACGCTTCATTCTAACCCTTTCGAGCAGTCGGGATGATGGTCAGAGGAACGACTGGTGAAAAAACACGCAGGACAAGATAGCCAACCACAAGGCCACCTCCGAATACCAGCGTTACGACAAGTGGGTGCGGCTGTGAGCCTGAATTAATAAACTGTTCTGCAATCACCCGCGCAAGCCGGAACGGATGGACAAATACATCCCAACTATTTTCTCGAAGAAATCGCCCCAGATAAATTCCGAAGCCACAGAGAAGAAGGGAGCACGCAGCGACTACCCACCCGACCGATTTTCCGTAATCTTGCTCAATAACCGCGTGAACTGGAAGCAGAGAAAAATAGCCGAGCATGGTTCCTGTTCCGGCACACGACAAAAGCACTGCCAGCAGATACCAGAGCGGGACGTCTGCACCAGGCTTTAGATGAAGCAAATCGGTCAGCAGATAAGGGGCATTGGGCAAAAACAGCAGCCAGAGAAAAAAGAAGATGCCCGCGAACAGAGGACGCTTGCGTGCATTCGCTGCCTGGAATGCGGTACTCCACAGCAAAGGAATAATTGCCAGAAACAGATTCCATACCATCCCTCGTGTGGACTTCTCGCCGTTTTCGCCATAAGAATGCACCGAGAGATGACTGCGGTAGGCAAGAAGCATGAGGCACCAGAGCAGCATCCCTGACACACTCGCCAATCTCTGATTTGCTTGAGATAGTCCTTTAAGGTGACCGTTGCCGAGGCTCATCCATTTTCCCTTGTCCCGAGCCTGCGAATAGGTTGAGGTTGTCTAACTGCGGAGTTCAGAGGAACTATGTCACAGTCAGACGGCGCGGACATTAACAGTATACCGCTTCGCGGGGATAGGAATCTGATTCCCAGTCCCGCGGAGCGGTACTTCCTGGAGTCTGCGCCGTGTAGCCGTGCGTTTCAACGCATGGTCTTGGCTTTCAATCAGGAGCCATGCGGTCTTCGTTTTCTTTTTCGATGGCTGACGCTGCTGCCGGACGGGCTAGTCCAGCAGGCTGCTGAACTGTTCCTTTGCGCTCTAATTTGCCCCAGCCGACGAGGGAGCCGCGGACGGCGAAGAGGAGGGACTTGACGATGACGTAATACATCATTTGGCGGTAGACGAAGCGCTGTAACAAAAGCCAGACTAAGAGGCGCTTGTCTTCGCGGTCCAGTTGGAAGGCGATGTAGGCACCCAGCATCTCGACGGCGGAGAACATGGCCCAGTAGACCAGCAGCATGACACTGTTCTGGTGACTGGTGTTCGGCGCGATGAAGTGGCTGTAGATCAGTGACCAGACGATGGTTAAGTCGACGACGGGTGCGATAGCCTGGAAACCGATCTGGTATATCCAGAGCGATGGCATGGCGATAGTGCCGAATGTCCCGTAGCGCGGGTTGAAGAGGGCGGAGCGATGCTTCCAGAGGCACTGCAGAGTGCCGAAGGCCCAGCGGAAACGCTGCTTGGCGAGGTCACGCAGAGTGTCCGGGGCCTCGGTATAGGCCATCGCCGTGTTGTCGGTGCTGATGCGGTAGCCCAGCTTGCGAATCTTAAAGGTCAGGTCTGTGTCTTCTGCCAGTGTCTGAGAGGAGTACAGACCGGCCAGAATGACGGCGTCTTTGCGCCAGGCTCCGACCGCGCCAGGAACGACCGTGATGCAGTTCAAGAGATCAAACGCCCGGCGGTCGAAGTTCTGGCTGGTGATATATTCGACGGCCTGCCAGATCGTCAGCGGGTTGTTGCGGTTACCGACTTTGACGTTGCCGGAGACTGCGCCGATGGCCGGGTCAGCGAAGTGACGGACCAGCTTGTTGATAGTATCAGGGGCAAAAACCGTGTCGGCGTCGAGGGCGACAATGATCTCGCCCCGGCACTGCTTAATGCCTAGATTGAGCGCGGACGCTTTGCCGCCGTTGGGTTTCGCGATCACGGTCACACGCGGATCGCTGCCGTAGGCGGCGGTGACAATGCCTGCTGTATCGTCTTTTGAGCCGTCGTCGACAACTAAAATATCAAGGTTCGGGTAATCCGAAGTCAGCAATGTCGCGATTGTCTTATTGATGACTTTGGCTTCGTTGTACGCCGCGATGATGACACTGACCGGCGGTGCGTAGCGCGTGTCGAAGACGCGGGCGCTTTCCTGCTTGGCCTGAATGATCGCGAGAGCGCCCATGAAAATCATGCGGAAGATGCCGAGCGCGATTGCCAGCAGGAACAGGAGCGTGAAGCCCATACCGACCCAGTAGCTGAGGTCGAAAATCGCCCGGTCCAGCGCCACGCCCCAGGCAGCGTGGCCCGTAACGGCTGGGAACAGCGCGGACTTTGGCTTGCCAACGAGAGCAGAGACCGAGACGAATGAATAGCCGCGTGCCTTCAGGCCTGCTATGATCAGCGGCAGTGCTTTGACTGTTTCGGCGCGTGTGTCGCCACCAGCATCGTGCAGGAGAACCGTGTTGCCGTTATTTGCGTTCGCAAGCACATTCGCGACAATCTGGGCGGATTTGATGCCTGGCTTCCAGTCCGTTGGGTCGATCTGTTCGCCGATAAATAAATATCCTAGCTTATCTCCCTGGAAAACTGGGTCGAAGTCGGCTTCCGTTGACGGCTCCGAGTCGGCGCGGTTCGGTGCCCGCCATAGTGTCGTCATATGGCCGGTCATCGCCTCGATGACACGCTGAGTAGCATCCAGCTCCAGCTTTGTTCTGAGCGGCGAGATGCGGTCTATCTCGGGATGGGTATACGAGTGGTTGCCAATCTCCATGCCGTCGTTCCACTCGCGGGTTAGCAGGCCAGGGTGAGCCTCAGCGTTCTGGCCGACCACAAAGAAGGTCGCTTTGATTGGGCTGCCGTCGTTGTTTTTGGAATGGCTCAGAATATCTAAGATTTCAGGAGTCCAGCGTGGGTCCGGTCCATCGTCAAAAGTTAAGGCGATCTTTTTCTGCGTGTTCGCGCCGTTTGTCTGGTCGACTAATCCGGTCCGGCGGATGACCCATTGGGACGGATAGGTCTCGAAGCGCTCTCCGACAATCAGATGGTTTTTGGGGCTGATGGTGATTGTCCGCGATCCATCTGTCGGAGCCTGCGCGACATCGAGCACGTCGCCGTAGCCAATAAATGTCGTGCCAAACTCTTTGCCGTAGGTCAGCTTTGTGAGCTGCTGCGGGTCAAACGTCGACAGCAACTGGTCTTTACCAAAAAAGCTCCAAAGACTCGGGTCTTCTTTGCCAAGCTCCCAGACTGCCGCTCCAAGTGTGTGATAAGGCTGGGCCGCGATCATCTGGTTGTAGGCAGTCGTAGCGTCTTGAAGCCAGACTGTGTGTGAGACCTCGCGGCTTCCCGCACCTTCCGACTCATCGCTGTAGGTAAAGTAGGGACTGAGGCTGATGGGATCGATTCGAATGATGCCGTCTTCACCAAACTGATTTTCCTGTGCGATCTGCGCGGCCTGCTGGAACGAGACATCATCCGCATGAGTCGTGCCGTCCTTCCAGTCGTAGCCATACGCGCCAAGACCGAGAACGACTTTATTGGCTGGGATTTGGGTCAGCATCTGGGAAAGCTGGGACTGGAACCAGTCCTGGCCTGAGATCGGCCCGGCTTCCGTTCCGTCCGAGCTCTGGTCGTAGAGCATCGGAATGACAAAATCGTTCAGCCGGGCCAGTGTCGGCAGATCATAAGTTTGGCTGTCCGTTTGAATGTCTTGCGTGACCAGCAAGTTCAGCGGATGAAACGCGGCTGCAAGCTGAGACATGAACGCCGTCATTCCGGCTCTGTCAGCGGCCTGATCAGTCTCAAAGTCGATGTTGACACCCTGATAATGCCCGGCGGTCACATAGTCTTTGAGCTGGCTGACAACAGCGGCTCGCTTGACTGGGCTGCTTAGAAGCGAATGCAGCCAGTCATTGCGAAACTGGTTCGAGTTCGAATCATAATTCTGGATCAGCGGCAAAATCGCAACGCCGTGGCTGCGGGCCTGATCGACTGCAATGTCGTCGTTTGTGTCGGCGCGAGTCGCTGCGGCTGCCGCCGATCTATCCGAAAATACGGCGATGCTGTGAATGCCGCTCCCACCGGGCGAAAGCTGCAGCCACACTGGAAACAGGTGCGTGGTCTGACCGATATGCTCTGTCAGCGAGTCCACGGCAGCCTTATCGTCATTTTCAAAGAACGCGGCACGCACGGGGGCGGTGACATGACCGGGCGCAATCGCCGCTGCCGGGATCGCCTGTGGCCGGTTTTCATTCTGGATTGCCTCAGACAGCCGCCGCTTGGCATCCTGGACGGAACGGTTACGGCTCAGGACATACCGCAGCCGGGCACGGGTATGGATGCCAATCGTCGTGCGCGGCTGCGGCGTAAGCGACTTGATCCGCTCGGCGGGCAGGGCTGGGGCGAGACCCAGCCGGGACGCCGCCAGCGAAATATCCGGTAGCTGCGGGCTGAAGATGATCTGGACGGCGAATGCCAGGCTGGCAACCACGCCGAGAATGCCGATGAGGACAAAAAAGTACGAAATGGTATTCCAGCGTCGCCGCGATTCATCAAAAAAGATCGGTCTCTGTCCAGGATCGTTCACGTCAAGGTTGCTCCATAGAAATCAGCAGCAACAGTGCTGCTTCTATGAGAGCGCACTCACAGGCCAAAAGGTTCCATCTGCTTATGCAGATGCCAAAAGTTATTTGTGAAAAAGAGTGCAAACCCGTTGACTTGCGTCCGAGCGATATGTTATACTTACCGCTGGAAAACTACGTAAGCATTCCCTGAAAAGAATGATCCGGACGCCCGCATTGAAGGGGGCAGCGATGGCTGACAACGACGCACCAAAACAGACCAAAGATGAAGACGAAACCCCGACGCTGGTGGTTCCTTCACACAGCCCCCTGCCCCCACCGCCCGAAGTCCACTACGTGCGTCCTGACCTGCCTAGACATACATCCGGTGCCTCCGGGTATGTAAAGTCACAGCCACTCGGGAATGTGCAGGAAGATAGTGCCGGCAGCCAGTTAGGCTCAGGAGCATTGAAATTAGGCTCGGGCCTGGCAGCCGCCACGACTTTTGCGGCGAGTATCATTGCCGGATTTCTCATTGGGCAATGGATCGACCACAGATGGAACCACACGGGCGGCTTGCCGTGGGGAACATTGGTTTTCTCTCTTGCGGGTGTCGCTGCTGGGTTCCTGAATCTGTTTCGTGTTATTTCTGCGACCGACCGGAGCCGCGACAAAAAATGAGTTTGACCCTCGAAGAACAGGGGCGGCAGACTGCTGAGGCTTCTAAAACCGGCTTGCCTCCGTTTAGACCATTAGCTATCATCGCGTTTTCTGCGAATGTGCCTATACTCTCCTGGATGCTGCTGACCGGACGGCTTGGAAACAGCTTAAGCACTTTGGCAGGCTTTCTGATTGGGATTGCTCTTTACGGATCGCTGCATTTGTTCATCGGACGGGGTTTAGAACCGTTTTTTGCTAGTGTCCGGGGCCAAGCCAAACCGGTCGTCGGCGGGACTAAAACACTTTTTATCGCACTACTGCCATTAAAATACTTGGTGATCGGCGGGCTGATGTTCCTGCTGATACGCGGAGGGCATCTGAGCATTGTTTGGTTCATCGTCGGATTTTTGATTACTCAAATATCTATCACCGTTGCGACGGTGTCGCGTCTCGCGAAACATCGCGCTTAATATCACACGTTTTTTGACGGGGAGACTGGATTTGGATCTTCAAGAATGGCCTATTTATCTGATCAACGGCGTTGTGGCCGCACTGGTTTTGCTGTTCCTCGGCGTATCGGCAGCTCGAAAACATAATGTCAAAAGTCCTGGTCATTTGCAGGGCTTTTTCGAGTGGTCTATTTCAGAGTTGAGCAATCTGTTCCGAGGCGCTTTAGGCCCTCATGGTGAGCGGCATTTGCCTCTGGTTCTATCTCTGTTTTTCTACATTCTGTTCACGAATCTAACAGGCTTGATCCCGAGCATTCTGGGTTACAAAGCGGATGGCAAGCTCGCTGAACCGATCATTACCTCGGCGACAGCGGCCACCAGCACCACAGTTGCCCTTGCTCTGATTGTGTTCTTCTACGTTCAGTATGTCGGTATTCGTTCCAAAGGTTTGCTCGGGTATCTAAAGCATTTTCTTGGGCCGGTCATCTTCTTGTTCTGGCTGTTCCTGCCGATTGAGATCATCGGTGAGTTCGTCAAGCCCTTCTCGCTCTCGATGCGTTTGTTCGGTAATATCTACGGCGAAGATGTCATCAACAACCTTGCTTTGACTGCCGGCTCGCACTTTTTTATCCCGGTGCAGTTTCTCATCAATCTTTTGCAAACGTTTACCGATGTCGTTCAAGCGTTTATTTTCGCGCTACTGACATGCGCCTATATCGCGATCATGTCTGATACGCACGACGACTCGGAAGGGGACATTGGGGCTGCAACACGTGCTTCCGACCAGAAAAGCCCGTCCGCGCAAATTGGGGCAATTCCGCCGCCACAGATCGGTGTCGCGAACACTCACGTCTAGGAAAATTTACTCAGCATTTTCTATCAGCACTCTTTACTCGTAACTAATCACCGTTCAAGGAGAACATTTCATGGCAGGTATTTACTTCGGACTTTTGGCTCTTGGCGCAGCGCTTGCCGCTCCACTTGCCGCAATCGGCGCAGGCATTGGTGAAGGCATGATCTTTGCATCCGCTATTCAGAGTGTCGCCCGGCAGCCTGAAGCGCAGGGACGCATTCAGACACTGATGTTCCTGACCTTCGCTCTGGTCGAAACACTGTTCATCTTCGGCTTCGTCATCTTCCTGATCCTGCTGGGCAAGCTGCCCGACGCCAATCAAGTCACGCAGATGCTGGCAAAGTAACGAAAAAAGACCATGAATGAGAACATTGGACCACTCGCGCTCAATCTTCCGCTGATTGTTACCCAAATCATCGGCTTCCTGCTGCTGCTTTGGTTCCTGAACCGGTTTGTCTTCAAGCCGATCTTCGGCATTCTTGATGAGCGTCAACGGCTTATCAAAGAAAGCTACGATCAGATGGACGCAGACCGCGCCCGGATGGAACAAACACGCCGCGAATATGAGCAGCGCCTGCATGGCATCGAAGAAGAAGCCCGTGAGAAGATTCAGGCCGCAGTCAAAGAAGCACAGGGTTTGCGGGACAGCTTGATTTCTGATGCACATGCTCACGCGGACTCGATCATCCAGCAGGGACGCAACGAAAGCGAACGAGACCGCCAGAAAGCGTTTCTTGAAATGCGCTCTCAGATCGTGTCGCTGGCCGTTGCGGCTGCGGGCAAAGTCATCGATGAAAATCTGACGGACGCCCGGCAGACCAAGATGGTGGACGACTTCATCGGTAGCCTCGGCAATGGCTCTGCTCCAGCGGCGGCAAAGTCGGGTGCCTCGGCCTACTCGAACGGCAGCTCAGAAAGCCTGGGAGCCGCATGAAAGACATCCGCGTTGCCAAGCGTTATGCCGGAGCACTTTTTGCGGTCGCTGATCGCAATAATGTCCTGGATGCTGTCGCGTCCGACCTGGAGCTCATCATTAGGTTCCTAGCTGAAGTCCCTTACCTGCGTGCTATCATCATGCAGCCGCTGGTATCGGACTCACGCAAGAACACCGTGGCAGATGAAGCCTTTGGCGACCGGGTGACCGCATCTTCGCTCGGCTTCCTGAAGCTGCTGATCCGTAAGCGGCGCGAGTCACTCATCGACGAATGTGTCCGTGAGTTTCGTGCTCTGCTGGCGGAGAAAACAAACACAG
>JBPBQB010000278.1:0-15206 GCA_050954545.1 Janthinobacterium lividum
CGCCGTCCTAACCCAGATGCGTTTTGAGGGATAGAATTGATTTATGCAAAGTGCAAATTTGCAGAAACGAACTTATAGGAACTGATACTTTTTGAGCACTGTTAATAAGTAAAGAGGCGAAATTATGGCGACAGTAGCGACGAATTTGAAACCAAAGGTGATCGTAGTCGGCGGCGGGCTTGGCGGGCTGATGACGACGATCAAGATTACGGAAGCGGATATTCCGGTGGATCTGTTTTCGTTTGTGCCCGTTAAGCGCAGCCATTCGGTCTGCGCTCAAGGCGGAATCAACGGCGCGGTTAACACCAAAGGCGAAGGCGATTCGGTCTACAAGCACTTAGACGACACTGTCTATGGCGGGGACTTTTTAGCGAATCAGCCGCCTGTCAAGCACATGGCGGACAATGCGCCGGGCATCATCAATCTGCTCGACCGGATGGGCGTCATGTTCAACCGGACATCGGAAGGCCTGCTCGATTTCCGGCGCTTTGGCGGGACTCAGTACCATCGCACGGCTTACGCAGGAGCCACGACCGGGCAGCAGTTGTTGTATGCGCTTGACGAACAGACACGCCGGGCGGAGACCGAAGGCAAAGTCAAGAAGCATGAGTTCTGGGAGTTTTTGGGAGTCGTCAAGGACGATGACGGTGTCTGCAAAGGCATCATTGCTCAGGACCTGCGAACGATGGCGATCAAAGAGTTCAAGGCCGATGCCGTGGTGCTTGCAACCGGTGGCCCCGGCATTGTCTACAATCGGTCGACAAACTCGGTGATGAACACCGGCACTGCCGCGTCTGCTGTCTACCAGCAGGGCGCGAAGTATGCGAACGGCGAGTTTATTCAGGTCCATCCGACCGCCATCCCCGGCCTGGACAAGTTGCGGCTGATGTCCGAGTCCGCACGCGGTGAAGGTGGGCGTGTCTGGGTCCCACGCAAGGCCGGCGATGAACGGCGCGGCGAGAATATCCCCGAAGCGGAGCGCTTGTACTTCCTGGAAGAAAAGTATCCGGCCTACGGCAACCTGGTTCCGCGCGACATTGCGACCCGCGAAATCTTCTCGATGTGTGTCGATGAAAAGATGGGTGTCTTCGGGCAGAACCAGGTCTATTTGGACCTGACTCACTTGGACAAGAAGCAGATTGATATCAAGCTCGGCGGCATCTTGGAGATCTACGAGAAATTCATTGGGGAAGACCCGCGTATCACACCTATGCGTATCTTCCCTGGTGTCCATTACTCGATGGGCGGTCTCTGGGTAGATTTCGCCAAAGACGAAACCACAGGCGGCCTGACTGAAGGCAACCCGCGAAACCAGCAGACCAGCATCCCCGGCCTTTTCGCGGTCGGTGAAGCCGAGTATCAGTATCATGGCGCGAATCGGCTGGGTGCGAACTCCCTGCTGTCCTGCCTCACCGGCGGTCAGCTTGCGGGGCCGGGCATTGTCAATTATGTGAAGCATCTGAAAAAGAGCGTGGACGATCTGCCGTCGTCGCTGTTCGAGCGGGAGCTGAAGCAGCAGCAGACAAAGTACGAGAAGCTGGCGGCGTCTACCGGCACGGAGAACCCGTATAAGATCCACGAAGAGCTGGGCGACATCATGACAGACAATGTCACCGTTGTCCGCTACAATGATCGTCTGAAGGCTACGGACGCCAAGATTCAGGAATTGATGGAACGTGTCGAGCATGTCTCTATCGCCGACAGCTCGAACTGGACCAATCAGTTGATCCCGTTCACGCGTCAGCTTAAGAACATGCTGCACCTGTCCCGTGTCATCACACTCGGCGCACTGGCCCGCGATGAATCACGTGGCGCTCACTACAAGCCGGACTTCCCGAAGCGTGACGATGAGCAGTTCCTGAAGTCCACCATTGCTGAATGGACCCCCGATGGCCCTAAGCTATCCTATGAAGATGTCGACACGTCGCTGATCAAGCCGCGTCTCCGAAACTACGCCGCCGAAGAAGACACTAGCGGCACGGCAACCCCAACTGCCGAAGCCGCCAAGGAAACACTGGTTGTCACAACAAACGGCAATGGCTCCAACGGTCATGCATCGAAAGTCAACGGGAATGGGGCAGGCACTGACGGCAAGAACGGCGTCCTGGCGATGGGTACGGGCCTCACCGGAGCCGACAGTCAGGAACTGGAAATCGCAGCCGGAGCCAATACAAACGGTAACGGCGATCAGTTATCTACCCGTCCCCCGGAAGCCCGGCGCGATACCGCTTACGATGACGACAAAGAAGAAGCCAAAAAAGCAGGCAAGAGCTGGCTTACCGGCAAGCAGCAGATGGATGACGCCGATCCGGTCAAAGCGAACAATCCTGCGGCTCAGATAGGAGAGAAAGATGTCAACGCTCAGTAGAATAGCATTATTAAGTGCAGCGGGAATGCTCCTTGTATCCCTTCCGGCACTCGCAAAACCGAAGCCGGTTCCAGTCGAGACGGCTGATATTGTCAATACAGGCTCGACTAATACATTTGGCTACAAGATCACGGTGGCTTCTACCAAAGCAGGTAGCTTTAGCTTTGTTACACTCACTAACGGCGCTACGTCTCCCGCTGGAAAACCCATTGTAGTAACAGTGCAGGAGTCTCGTTTTTTGCGAGCATCTGGTATGGATTCGTTAGGGCAGCGGGCGCAACAGTTTTTCGCAGACCTCGACGCAGCCATGCCCCTCACTGGCCTGCCAGCACGACACGGAATGCGGAGTGCATCTTTTGGAACAGCGACCTATATTACATATAAGGGGCAGAAGTCACCTGATTTGACCTTTGCAGGCGACCCTCGTACCAGCGCTTTGAAAACCGATATTGACGCGATTACAAAAACGCTGCACATTGGAAATATGCCACGGCGTCCCATGTCTCCCATTGTGATACATGCAGATAGATAATTAGAAAGATACCAAGATGCCTGACCAGAAGACAATTACACTCAAAATCAAGCGGCAGAAAGATCAGGACTCCGCGCCCTATTGGGAAGAGTTTGAGCTGCCGTATCGCCCGGCCATGAATGTCATTTCCTGCCTGATGGAGATCCGCAAGAACCCCGTCACCAAGGACGGCAAGCAGACCAACGCGCCGGTCTGGGAAATGAACTGCCTCGAAAATGTCTGCGGCTCCTGTACGATGCTGATGAACGGCAAAGTCGGCCAGAGCTGCGCGACATTGGTGGACAACTTGCAGCAGCCGATCACTTTAGAGCCGATGTCCAAGTTCCCGGTCATCAAAGACCTAGCCGTCGACCGTTCCCGCATGTTCGAGAACTTGAAGAAGATACGGGGCTGGATCCCCATCGACGGCACCTACGACCTCGGCCCCGGCCCGCGCATCGCCGAGCGTGACCGGCAGGAAGCTTACGAGTTCGCCCGCTGCATGTCCTGCGGCTCGTGCCTCGAAGCTTGCCCGCAGGTCAACACCCATTCCAACTTCATCGGCCCGGCAGCCATCGGTCAGGTGCGCCTCTTCAACAGCCACCCGACAGGCTCCATGAACCGCGAGGAGCGGCTAGAGGCTATCTCCGGCTCCGACGGTGTCACAAGCTGCGGCAATGCCCAGAACTGCGTCAAAGCCTGCCCGAAAGAGATCCCGCTGACCAAAGCCATCGCGGAGATGAACCGCGACGTGACGCTCTATAAGTTCAAGCGATTTTTCCGAGGGAAGTAAGGGTATAAGCCCGGCGCACTGCGCCGGGCTTTTTCTTTTTATGGGCAGTAATTCGGAGACCAGCATGAGTGCTTCTAATCTTTCAATAAAAGTGGGGGGATGGCAATTTGGCAGTCCTGCCGTTGGCCGTGATGGAACAATCTACTGTACACCTGCTGGGGGCTTCAATCAAGTCTTGAAAGCATATTCCCCTTACGGAGACGATTTATGGCACTATGAGTTTGACTCCTATATTTCCCGTCCGGTGATCAGCACTGATGGAACGGTTTATATCGCCACCACGCAAAGCCGAGCGGATGAGCCGACTGTTGCCCTTTTTGCGTTCACCGAAGCAGGAGGCATTCTGTGGAGCCATTCGTGGCCGTTGAAGAGAAGTGGTTCCTCTCCACTCTGTGATACTCTGGGATGTGTCTATCTTGTCGTAAACCATGAACTGCACAAAATTAGCCCCAGCGGCAATGTTGTCTGGACTATCCCCGTTCCTGGACACGAGCCGACTATCCTCGGCGAATGGGAAGACCGGATTTACTTGCTGGCTCAAAACGGGTGGCAGTCTTCTATTTGTGCGGTTACTTTGGAAGGGAGAGACCTTTGGGATCTGAAAGCGCCGTTTGATTACGCAGAATTTCAACGTGAAGTCCGACAGCGACTTGTGGAAAAGCATGGACAGGTAAAGGCTGATCAAACCATCGTCCGCATCAACTATGCCCCGCCGAACTTTGAGAACCACGCCGCGTTTACTCCATTGGGAAACTTGATCAGCGCGAACATGGACGACTATCTTTATTCTATTAGCCCTGAAGGCAGTATCAATTGGCGATTTCAGCCTGAGAAAGCAGTTTGTATAGCCTCAGCCGGCAAAACTGCAGCCGTCTACGTGACCTGGAAGTGGGGAGTATATGCAGTCACCGAGAATGGTGAACTGCTTTGGAAACAGCAGCATCATTACACCACGATTCCTGTCATCGGCAGAGAGGGGCAGGTCTATGTCGCAGGAATGCACGAAGCATCTGCTTTCGATGCAGATGGAAATTCGCTCTGGATCGAGCCAATCCGAGGCATTCCTGGTCTTAACCCCGCCGTAACTCTAGAAGGTCAATTCTGCGTCACGACCGACCAGGGCTACCTGCATCTATTGGGCTGAACTTTTATGCCGCTTCCGTTTCTGCGCGGCCTCGGCTTAGGCGCAAGTCTGATTATCGCAATCGGTGTGCAGAATGCGTTTGTGCTCCGTCAAGGCCTACTTCGGGAACAGGCCCTTTTGGTTGCCTTGATCTGCACGGCCTGTGATGCGTTGCTGATAACGCTGGGGCGGCAGGTTTCGGCACACTGATCGCTCATTTTCCGCTGCTGCCTCGTATCGCCTCTTGGGGCGGTGCACTTTTTCTGCTCTTCTACGGCCTTCAGGCATTCCTGCGGGCAGCCAGGCCCTCCGTTCTTGATACGACCTCTGCGCCCCCACCGAGGGCCAGCATTGCAGTCGCTGCGCTGTCGGTCAGCCTTCTCAATCCCCATGTCTACTTAGATACTGTCGTGCTGGTCGGTGGTTTGGCCGGGCAGTATGCAGCCTTCCCGCGTCTCTTCTTTGCGGTCGGGGCGATCTGTGCATCTACTCTCTGGTTCTTCAGCCTGGCGCTCGGAGCAAGACATCTAGCGCCGCTGTTCCGACGACCACTGGCCTGGCAGGTACTGGATGTCGGCGTAGGTGCCGTCATGTGGGCCATCGCGTTCAGCCTTCTCCGGCCAATGCTCGATAAATAAGATTACAAAGGCGGCGCACGGGTACAATGAGAGCGGAAGCATCCTGCTTTCGACTATTTTAGCAATGTCTGTCTCAATGGAGGATCACAATGGCGCTGCCCATCACACTCGATTACGGTTATCTGGCTCCCGACGTAGATTTAGAAGAAGTTCAAGCTTTTCAGGCCGATGTAGACCTGGCACACAAAAAAGTAACAGAGGGTGGGGGACTTGGCTCCGACTTCCTCGGATGGGTGGACCCCGCGCAGATCGTCAGCCCCGATGAGCTTCAGACTATCAAAACGCTGGCGGCACAGATCCGTGACAACTCGGATGTCTTGATCTCCATCGGCATCGGCGGCTCCTATTTAGGAGCGCGGGCAGTGATTGAAGCGCTCGGAGAAGGCGACGGCCCGGAAGTCCTCTTCGCCGGCAACTCGCTCTCGGCGCATGACCACACCAAGACTTTGAAGAAGCTGGATGGCAAGCGGTTCTCAATTAATGCTATCTCAAAATCCGGCACGACTACCGAGCCTGCCGTCGCGTTCCGTCTGTTCCGGGACCTGCTGGAAAAGAACGTCGGCAAAGACGAAGCCAAAAAGCGGATTGTCGCCACGACCGATGCCAAAAAAGGCGCTTTGAAAAAGTTCGCTGACGAAGAAGGCTACCCGTCGCTGGTCATTGCAGACAGCATCGGTGGCCGCTACTCTGTCCTGACACCTGTCGGCCTGCTCCCGATTGCCGTCGCGGGCATCGATATCGATGCACTTCTCGCCGGTGCTAAAGCAGTCGCCGATGCGACTGCGACTTCCGACATCACCAAGAACCCGGCTTACTTCTATGCCGCCGCCCGCAACCTGCTGTACCGCAAAGGCTACTCCACAGAGATATTTGCCTCGTTTGAGCCGCGCCTGCACTATATCGCAGAGTGGTGGAAGCAGCTTACCGGTGAGAGCGAAGGCAAAAGCCATATCGGCCTGTTTCCGGCCTCAGTCGACCTCACGACCGACCTGCATTCCATGGGCCAATGGATTCAGGAAGGCCGCCGGAACATCATCGAAACGTTTGTCATTCTGGACGGCGGCGAACCCAATCTAGCCGTGCCGACCGCAGAGAACGACCTGGACGAGCTTGGCTACCTGCAAGGCCGTCCACTGACCGAAGTCAACAAAGCCGCCTACGAAGCGACTTCGCTGGCCCACCGCGACGGCGGCGTCCCCAACAGCACGATCCACCTGACTCATCTCGACGCCTATTCACTCGGCGCACTGATCTATTTCTACGAGCGTGCCATCGCCGTTTCGGGTTACTTAATGGGCATCAACCCCTTCAACCAGCCCGGCGTCGAAGCCTACAAAACAAACATGTTCGCCCTGCTCGGCAAACCGAAATTCGAAAAGGCAACAGAAGACGTCAAAGCCAAACTCGCGGCCCTGCCGAAAGACACAACAGTACAGTTCTGAATAGCCCCCACCCCCGCCGCTGCGCGTCGACCCCTGCCCCCGCAAGCGGGAGAGGGGTGAAGAGTTAGTTGGAAAGAAAGTTTTTCTTCTCTATCGTCTTTTTCTGAATCTTACCCCTCTCCCGCTTGCGGGGGCAGGGGTCGACGCGCAGCGGCGGGGGTGGGGGTCTCTTTCGCTCTCGGATGCGCTTTTTCATAGACGTCCTGAAGCCGTTCAGTTGTGACATGTGTATACATCTGCGTTGTCGCGACGCTGACATGACCGAGCAGTTCCTGAATGAGCCGCAGGTCGGCACCGTTCGACAGCAAATGTGTTGCGAACGTGTGGCGCATAACATGCGGAGTGATCTTCAGGTGCGTCGACGCGATGCCGCAGTAACGGTCAAACAGCTTGCGGACACCTCGATCTGAGATACGGATGCCGTAGCGATTGACAAAGAGCGCCCCGTCATCTTCCATCGCTTTTAGCATCAGTTCCGGCCTGCCTTTGCGAAGATACCGCTGCAAGGCAAAGACAGCGTGACGCCCTAAGAGCGTCACGCGCTCCTTGTCGCCTTTGCCGATGACCCGGATCATTCCCTCATCATAGTCAACATCACTAACCGACAGTGTGACAAGCTCTCCGGCACGCATTCCAGAGGCATACAGAGTCTCCAGCAGAGCACGGTCACGCAGGCCTAGCGGTTTGTCTAAATCAGGGGCTGAGAGGAGCGCGTCGATCTCATCCGAGCGCAGGAATTTAGGAAGACGGTGCTCCTGCTTGACACTTCGCAGGCCGATTGCCGGGGAGCGTTCGATCAGGGAATGACGGGCAAGATGGGAAAAGAAAGACCGCAGGGCTGCGGTCTTGCGGGCACGGGAAGCACGGGCCAGGTTCTGCTCCTGCATATGGGCGAGGTAGGAACGCAAAAGCGCGGCGTCGACGGCATGGATGTCGGTGACACCCTGTGCTGCCGCAAACTCCCCGAACTGGCGCAGGTCTTCTGCATACGCTTTTACGGTATGGGGCGATGCACCTTTAACGCCGGCCTGTGTTTCTAAAAAGAGGTCGCGGCAGGCTTCGATCATAGGAGGTTAAGCGGGCAGTGACTCGGCAAGAGCAGCAAGACCGCGCTCGGCCAGAAGCGCGTTTTTCTCTTTTTTGTCTTTGACACGCTCCGGCAGCGGCGGGACAATGCCCCAGTTCGCATTCATTGGCTGGAAGTCTTTGCCATCGTAATGGGCAACATAACTTGCGAGAGCACCCAGCATGGTCGTGTCCGGCAAAGTCAGCAGAGGCTGCCCCAGCAGATGCCGCGCGGCATTACGTCCAGCCAAAATGCCGGTAGCGGCGGACTCGACATAACCTTCGACACCGGTGATCTGCCCGGCAAAGAAAACATTGGGATAAGCTTTCATTTGCAGCGTATCATCTATTACTTTCGGGGACTGAATATACGTATTGCGATGGATGACCCCGTAGCGCACGAACTCGGCATTCTCCAGACCAGGGATCATTTGAAAGACACGCTTCTGGTCGCCCCACTTCATGCGTGTCTGGAACCCGACCATAGAATACAATGTCCCGGCGCGGTTTTCCTGACGCAACTGAAGGCACGCCCAGGGCCGATGACCGGTGCGCGGATCAGTCAAGCCGACGGGCTTCATGGGGCCAAATGAAAGGGTTTTGGGTCCCCGCGCAGCCAGGACTTCAATTGGGAGGCAGCCTTCGAAGTAAGGGACTTTGGCGTCATGCTCCTGTAAAGGCGAAAGCTCTGCGCTCAACAATGCTTCGTAAAATGCTTCATACTCGGCTTTGCTGAAGGGGCAATTTAAGTAGGCCGCATCCCCTTTGTCGTAACGCGAGGCCATAAACGCTTTGTCACGGTCAATAGTAGAGGCATCAATTGTCGGCGCGACGGCATCATAAAAGAAGAGCTGAGACTGGCCTGTCAGCCGCCCGACTTCTGTCGCCAGAGCATCAGAAGTCAGAGGCCCTGTCGCGACAATGTGGACCGAACTTTCATCGATTGTCGTGACTTCAGCCCGCTCCAAAGTAATATTCGGATGGCTTTTCAATTTGCCCGTAATACACGCGGCAAACAGAGCCCGATCAACGGCCAGCGCTTCGCCTGCGGGGACGCAGGACGCATCCCCGGCGGCGACAATCAGCGAGTTCAGACGACGCATCTCTTCTTTGAGCAAACCGGCCGCATTAGTCAGCAGGTTCGACTTCAAAGAGTTTGAGCAGACAAGCTCCGCAAGCTGATCCCCGACATGGACCGGAGTCGGCTTGACCCCGCGCATCTCGATCAGGCGCACTTTCGCTCCGGCATTGGCGGCCTGCCAGGCGGCTTCACTGCCTGCAAGACCGCCCCCAATAATTGTGATTTCGTCAGTCATAAGATAGGTTTCTAAAGCTCATATTCATCGACCGGAGAGAAGTAGATGACTGTGCAAATATCAGCCTCAGTCACTTCCCGGCCATAGATGCGGGACAGCAGGGGAATAACATCCTCTTTGACACGGAAATCCGGATTCTCGCGCTGGACGTCACGCGGCGAAAGCTCCCCGCAGGGCTTGACTTCTACCGCATCTAAAATCGCGCAGTAGATCTTTTTGCGCCGTGCAAACCGCTGGCCGACAGTCACCCAGACAATCTGCCCAGTTTGGTACTTATCGCTCTTGTCGCCTAATCGGATCGTGGCCGATTTTCGGCCCTTCTTGAGTGCGTCCCCATACAAATCATTATAGAAATTCAGCGCTAACATGAACGTAAATCATCCCCCGACTTTTGCATTGATAGTTATACAACCGCAAGCTCACGCTCGGTTTCTTCCGGTGCTGCTTCTTTTGGCGGCAGCGCTTCTTTGTAATCACAGTCCGCACCTGTACACTTGATTCCGATGACCCGTCCGCCCCGCATCGTGTTTTCCATGAGCGGCGACTTGCACTTGGGACACGGACGACCAATCGGCTTGCCCCAAGCCACGAAATCACACTTCGGATAATTGCTGCATCCGAAGAATGTCGCGCCTTTTTTGCTGCGCTTTTGCGCGATTTCACCGCCGCATTTGGGGCAGGGGACATCGATCTTCGCCGACGCCGGCTGCTTCGTCGTCTTGCATTCCGGGTAGTTGGTGCAGGCGATAAACTGACCGAAGCGGCCCACACGCACGGCCATCGGCTTACCGCAGTTCGGACAGGGCTCATCGATTGTTTCCGCTTCCGGGCGAACTATGGTCTTGCAGGCCGGGTAATCCGAACACGAGATGAATTCGCCGTAACGGCTGGCCCGAATGACCATCGGCTTACCACAGGTCGGGCAGTCCTGACCGGCTTCACGCGGCGGCACTTTCAGACTCTCCATCTCCGTGCCGGCTTTGGTGACACTCTCAGCAAACGGACCATACCAGCGCCGCATCATGCCCACCCAGTCTTCTTTACCCTCTGCGACAGCGTCAAGCTGGGTCTCCATCGCGGCAGTGAATTTGACATCCAAAATGTCTGGGAAATGCTTCACCAGCAGGTCGTTGACAGTCGTTCCAAGCTCCGTAGGCCGGAACCGCTTCTCAGTTAGCTCCACATACTGCCGGTCCTGAATGGTAGCAATGATCGACGCGTAGGTGCTAGGCCGCCCAATACCCTTTTCTTCCAGCGCTTTCACCAGCGTTGCTTCGGTAAAGCGCGGCGGCGGCTCGGTAAAGTGCTGCTTCGGGGTCAGCGCCAGCAACTTAAGTATCTGTGCTTCTGTCAGCGGCGGCAAGGGCTGTTTTTCTTCATCTTCAACCTGCTTGCTGTCATCTTTGCCTTCTTGATAGACACGTAAGAAACCGTCAAATTTGGGAGTCGATCCGGTCGCACGGAATGTATAATTCCGGGCCGTAATATCAACTGTCACGACATCAAACACCGCAGGCGACATCTGAGAGGCCACAAACCTCTGCCAGATTAGCTTGTACAAACGCTCTTGGTCACGGCTCAGCGACTGAGCGACTTTTTCCGGTAAACGCGTGACATCAGTCGGACGGATCGCTTCATGCGCGTCCTGCGCTGCGCCGCCTTTCTTGTACTGCTTTGCTGCCGCCGGGGCGTATTTCGGGCCGTAGGTCTGAACGATCAGCGCCCGTGCGGCTGCCTGGGCTTCATCCGCAATCCGTGTCGAGTCAGTACGCATGTAAGTGATCAGACCCACATGACCCTCGCCTGGAACATCAACCCCCTCATAAAGCTGCTGCGCGACCTGCATGGTCTTTTTGGCATTGAAGCCTAACTTGCGAGATGCTTCCTGCTGGATCGTGCTGGTAATAAACGGCGGTGCGGGATTGCGCCGCTTCTCGCTTCGTTTTACGGACTTGACCGTGTACTCGGCTCCGTCGAGATCGGCCAGCACCTGGTCAGCCGAAGCCTGGCTGCCGACTTCGATCTTTTTGCCGTCCCGCTCAGTCAAAGCCGCATCGAACTTGTGCTTGGTCGTATCTGGCGTTAAAGACGCCGTGATGGACCAATATTCCACAGGCTTAAACGCCAGAATATCCTTTTCGCGATCTGCAATCAATCGAACAGCGACCGATTGAACGCGCCCTGCCGAGAGACGTGGCCTAACCTTCTTTGCCAGGATCGGGCTGATTTTGTACCCGACAATCCGGTCCAGCTCCCGCCTGGCCTGCTGAGCGTTGACCCGATCCATATCGATTTCGCGCGAGTTCAGCAGAGCGGCATGCACAGCAGTCTTAGTGATCTCGTTGAACTGGATGCGGCGTGGGTTCTTCAGACCTAGGGCTTCCTGGAGATGCCAGGAGATAGCTTCGCCTTCTCGGTCGGGATCCGAGGCCAGGTAAACGATGCTCGCATTCTTCGCCGCGTTTTGCAGCTTCCTGACAACATCCTCGCGCTCAGGAATCACGACATAAGTAGGCGCAAAATCGTTCTTGATGTCGATAGAAAGTTTTTTCTCAGGCAGATCACGGACGTGCCCCATGCTGGCCTCTACCTGGTAATCACTGCCTAAAAATCCCTTGAGAGTCTTGGTCTTGGCCGGCGATTCGACTATAATTAACTTCTTTGCCATTTACGTCTTCATTTCCTTACGTTCTCCCATTATAACACTCAAACAGCATTTTTTGTTACCAGACCGGAAAACCGTAACTTGGCATGTTTTATGCACTAGTTATTATAAGGCTGCAAATGTATGGAGCCCTGCTAAATATACTAGATTTCATGAATTGTTACCATTGCAAGCATCAAAACATTGAAATTCATTTAAAGTAACGGGTACTATTACCGTGCCGTCTTGACTGCTGAGCTACTCGCAGATTTTGCTTCAGGAATTAAGGGAAAACAATGCTTCGCACTCATCAGCTTCGCCAAAATCGGTTGATACCGTTTACAATTCTGTCCGTCTTCGCCTTTAGCGCAGCAGCACACGTTTCAGCAGATGCACATCCTCTAGGACTACATTTGCGGGTGCCGACAAATGTGCATCTAGCCATGCCGCACCTTTCCGTGCCAACTGCGTCTTTCTTGAACTATCATGTGGCGAACGTTTACCAATTGTCTCAGGAAGTCACGGTCGACCCACAGGTCCGAGCAAGACTTGCGTCTCACTTCCATCTCAGTGAGTCGCAGATGACCACTTATATCCATCATAACCTTGTACTGCAACACCTGCAAAAAGCTGGGATTTATCAGGTCGCGTGTGTCCGGCGTAATGGAAGCGAGTACTGGGTCACTTCACGTTTGCCGGCCGGAACCGCAGTGTTCGCCTCACGCGCTACCGGTCAGCCTGTTCTCAAGCTTGCCTGCGGCAATCCGATGGTCTCTGCGCTTCCGCCTTCTCTAATTCCGAATAAAACACAGGTGTCCCCGCTGACTGCTTCCACACCGCTGATGCTGGCCGACGCAGCACTGGATCCGCCGCCGGTTCTGACGGCAGTTGATGGAAGCCAGGCAGATTTAATTACCACAGACAATCTTTCGGCTCCCCCGGTTGTCGAAGTATCGCCCTCTCTCCAGCTTTTGAGAGGCTCTTCGCTCCTGCCGCTTTTTGCTTTGGCAGGGGCTGCGGTTGCTGTCTCAGGTCACCACAGTCCGAATTCCAATTCAACTCCGCCCATTGCAGCAGTTCCAGAAGCCTCGACTGTCACCTCCTTTGGGCTCTTGCTTGCCGGCAGTGCTCTGGTATTCCTGCGCCGCAAAGCATTGGCGAAAAATTCTTGATTCAAGATGCATCGCAAACTTATCCCGATTGCTCTCATCAAGAGCAGCCGGGATATTTGCGTCATAGCACTCGAACAAATGCGTTGCCGGGCACACGCCGGGCGAGGCCTCGCAGTTCCAGCAGCGTGAGTATTCCAGCGACTTGCGGCGCAGTGAGACCGCTCTCCTGAATCATTCCTTCAGTCTGACGGGGGTGAAGTGTCAGCATATCCAGAATGCGCCGCTGCTCCGGCGGCAGAGCCGGAATTGGAGCCAGGTGGGAAATACCAGGAGGGGCTTGCAGACTCAAGACACCCAGCTCAGACAAGATGTCGTCGACAGATTCGACAAGCTTTGCTCCGTCCTGAATCAGCTTGTGACACCCGCTATTGTGCCCCAAACCAATCGGGCCAGGTATGGCAAAGACATCACGCCCCTGGTCGCCTGCCTCACGCGCTGTAATCAGTGAACCACTGTCCGCAGGGCTCTCGATGACCAGAACGCCCAGCGTTGTTTGTAAAGTTGACAAGAACGCTGTATGCCAATGGCGCATTCAGCGCGGCGATCCAAACCTCTGAAGTCTTGATTGCCAAAAGGCCCGGCGTGGCAGTATTGGGCCTTTTGTTTTAATCCATACCTCACTTCTAATTCTCATCATATCGCCAAGAAATGCTTAAGTAAATCTCTGTTGCAGGCAACATTTGTTGCCTGCAACTTTTTGTCGTTATCAGGGTCTAATATATTATCACACTTCAACTAGGAAAGGCAAAACACAATGAGTGAACAGATTGATCCAACAACAGAAGAAATGCCTCAAATTATCAAAGATTTCATTGCACAAGCAGATCCCCCGGAGGGTTACGGCAATGATCGCTTTGAACCGTCTTGGAGAGATTTGTTCGTCTTCTTTCCATTTCTCCTTTTTTGGCTGGGTCTTATCCACAGTCGTGGGATCGCGATTTCTTTGCTCATCGCTGCCATATGCTTAATCGTCTTATATGGTAGGATGGTTCAGGCTTTCAAAGACGAAATGGTTTTTGTCTCAAATCCCTTTGATTTCGTCAAGGCCGAAATGCAATTGCTTTTATGTATTGTTATCCTTTTTGGATTTGCTTTTTTCTATACAAATGTGGTTTTCCACCATCAATTTAATTCAGCCATTTCACTCTTTGATGCCATTTACTTTAGCTTTATCACAATCGGAACAGTGGGATATGGAGATATATATCCAATCGGGATATATGCAAGGTTCTTGGTAGTCCTCGAAATGTGTAGCGGGGTTTGGTTTTTTGTCACCATAATTCCTGTTGCCCTTAGTGACCAGACAGAGAGGCTTAAAAACTTCCGTGTTAGAAGACAGAAGCTAGCTCAAAGCGTGAAAGCCGGCTTCGAAGCGGGTGAGTTGAAGCCGAACAGTTTTAAGCCGAACATGAAAGGCAAAAAATAGCTATTATATCCTATCCAGTTTGCAGTTCAGTCACTATGGTGACGCAGAACTGAACCGCCCCAAAGCGCCCGGCTTTCCGATCTGGAAGGCCGGGCGTTATCGTTGTCGGCGCGACAGCGAGTAGAGGCCGTCTTTCATGGCTTGAGTGAGATCGTTCAACAGTTCTTCTTTGGTAAAATCTTTGATATTGCCATTCTGGTACGATCCATAAGTTTGGAAGGCTGCACCCTTCTCGTCAATATGATGCTTGAAAGGACTTAAAACTGTTCCAGTAGGCGTTATCTGGCTTCGCACTTCGTAACGCAAAACTTGTTCATTGTCTTTCGTCGCGCGGATTGAAGCATTTACGCCGCTCCCATTAGCATCAGCAGTGAAGCCGTGCTTTTCAACTTCTGCCTTGAACTCCTGCAATGTTGGCATTATGGTATCCGCGTAGAAATGTTCCGCCGCTTCCTGCATGGCGTTGATACCTTCTTTGTTCGCCTTCATCGTGTTTGTGTTAGACGTTATTGCGTCGTCTAAAGCCTGCTTCCAGTCTGCCATGATAATTCCTCTCTTCCATTGCACTGCTGTCCCAATTTCGTTGTTGAACTGATATATTCCTTCACGCAATATAATGGAAAGCTCACGTCCGCCCGGCCCCCCGATCTGGAAGGCCGGGCGCTTTGGCATTGTTATTGCAGTGATACCTTTGTATAGCAGAAACAA
>JBPBQB010000252.1:0-15177 GCA_050954545.1 Janthinobacterium lividum
AGTAAGTTGTCAAACAGCTTGGTTATCTTGACAGCATCCCAGTCATCCAGGAATGCAGAACAATTCTCCACTCGCTTAACCCTCCCGCTTCGGGAGGGTCGCGACTTGTCGCGGGGTAGGTTCTAACCCAACAGTCTGCGCCGCTTTGGCAGGGTCAGCTTAAAATCATCCCACGTAGGCCGATACCAGCCGCGCTTCATCACGCTGGCGAGGTAGGCCGCACCGCAAGTCAGAGTCAACCATACAGGGAATGCAAAACAAGCGAGTAGGAAGTTTGGCCAATAGATCTGTACGGGGCTGATGAGACACGGCTGGAGCATACAGGAGAACAAAGCAAGCGCAGGCAAACCCGGCCAAATGCAGGCCGCGTAGAACGCCCCTTTCAGTGCTTCACGAGGATATTTTAATCCAATGACTGCCCCTGTGACCACGGGAATGCCTAGCAGTCCGCAGGGAAGGAGTGGAGAGGGGTTACTGTTCAGAATGATGTTCATCACCCAATAAGTCACCCAATAAGGTACAGCCACGACCAGCCAATTGACAATGGCCAGTGCAACCATCGAAGCCGAACAGACTGCAATGCCATAAAGGATAGCGCCAACTTGTGGACTGAGGAAGCCGTGCTTGCACCGCCACTCCCAAACCATGCGCTTTCCAAATTTCGTAGGCTCTCCAAACTGGATCAGCGCCTGTTCCCAGGCTTTCTCAGGCGCGCTGCCGAGTTCTTCATTGGCTGCCGCAAGCGCTTCCAAATGCTGACGCACTTCCTGATGAAGCTGGGTGCGCTCTTCGGCGGGAAGGCGCTTCAGCGGGGCGTTGAGGCGCTGAAACCAGTTATCTAAGCTGTCATTCTCAAGCGGGCTGAACATGGGGTGTTCCTCCAAGTGTGTCGCCAAGAACGGCATTGACGGCATTTGAGAACCGGGCCCAGGATTTCAGCGACGATGCAAGTTTTGCTTTGCCAGCCTCGGTCAGCGTGTAGATGCGCCGGGCAGGACCGCTTGACTGAGTCTCCCAAGTGCTCTCCACCATACCTTCACGCTCTAACGCTCTCAGGGCGGGGTACAAGGCCCCTTCGCCAACTTTGAGGGCATCGCTGCTCCGGCGCTCGATTTCGCGGGCGATGGCGTAGCCGTGGCGCGAACCACCGGACAGCACAGCGAGGATCAATATTGGGGTGCTGCCTTTTTCAGTTCTTGGTCATCATTCATGGGCGGCTCCGTTGATTAGGATGATGCTAGTATACATGAGATAATGAGGTATGTCAATAGAACCCCTCCCCTGTTAGGGAAAGGCCATAAAGAGGGAAGGTCCAGGGAGAAGTCAGGAAGGGCAGACGCGAATGCTCTCGTCCGATTCTCTTATTCTGTATAGCCCTTCCCTACCAGGGGAGGGAGCGAGGAACGAGCGGGAGGGGTTCTATCCCAGCCACGCCACCGCCCGAGCAAGGCCAATGATCGAAACGCCATCGGTAATCCGTCCGTCCATCGCCATGGCGTAGGCTTCCGTCAGCGGCAGGCGGCGGATAGCGAGGACTTCGTCTCCTTCAGGTTCGGCGGCGCCGAGGGTCAGGCCCTGAGCGAGAAAGATCTGACCGGCTTCGTTGGTAACGGAGTTCGAGAGGTGAAATAAGCCGAGATCTGTCCAGGTCAAAGCCGTGATGCCGGTCTCTTCGGCAAGCTCACGCTGAGCGCTGTCCAGTAGTGGGATTGCCAAAGGACCACCGCCTTCGGGAATCTCCCAGGAATAGAGGTCTAATGGATAACGCCACTGCCCTACCAGAAACGTATCGCCGTCCTCTGTCACAGGAACGATGCCGAGCGCGTAGTTCTGGAACTCAACGACACCGTAGATACCGTCACGGCCATCGGCACGGATGACGTGGTCTTCGCGGACCCGAATCCAGGGATTGATATAGATCTCACGGCTGCCGCGTGTCTGCCAGGGGCTGGTTTGTTCTTGATCTTTCATGGCATCACTATGCAGGGAATGTGGGTTTTTGTCAAGCAATGCTATATTGTGATTTTTTTCACGGACTATCTGGGTACAATGCGTTTGGAGATAGAGGGAGGCGAGCAGCCATGGCGCAAGCACGCGTAGTCATTGTTGGAGGGGGCTTTGGTGGCCTGAAGGTCGCGCAGACCCTGGAGAAGCTGGTCCGACTAGGCGATTCAGTAGAAGTGACGCTGATCAGCCGAGATAATTTTTTGCTATTCACGCCATTTCTAACAGAGGTTCTTGGCGGTGTTCTGGATGAAGCGGATGTCATTTCACCGATCCGAGCATTCCTAAAAAAGACAAACTTTGTGATGGGCGAAGTGAATGCGGTCGATATGGCAGCTAAGACAGTCACCTATAAGCGGCCTTTGACCGATGAAACTGAGACTGTTCAAGCGGATCATCTTGTGCTCAGCCTCGGCAGCACATCTTCGTTTCACGGGCAGGAAGATGTAGAGCACCATGCGTTTACGCTGAAGTCCCTGGATGACGCGACCCTGTTGCGAAACCACTTGATGGCGACTTTGGAGCAGGCCAATGAAGAGACCGACGGTGTGGCTCGGAGATCATTTCTGACAGTCATGGTCGTTGGTGCCGGCTACACAGGGGTTGAAGCTGCCGGTTCGATCCGGGACTTGCTCAAAGAGGCTGCTCGAAGCTACCCACGCATCCGGCCCGATGAGATTCGTGTCTTGCTTGTAGATATGGCTGAACAGATCCTGCCGACAATCGATCCATCGCTTGCGAAGTACGCGATTCAGCAGCTTCAGAAGCGTGGGATCGAGATGCGTTTAGGCCAAAAGATCGAAAAGATCGACGAGCGCTCAGTCACACTCAGCAAAGGTGAGTTTGTACCAACCCGGACGGTTCTCTGGTCGGCGGGAGTGACTCCTTCGCCTCTTACTCAGACCCTGCAATGTGAAAAAGATAAAAAAGGCGCGATCATCACAGAGCCGACGATGGCAGTCAAGGGTATGGACGGCGTCTGGGCTATGGGTGACTGTGCTCATATCCCAAATGAGCTGGAAGAGGGACGGCCCTATACGGCGACAGCACAGAATGCAGAACGGGAAGCAAAGAAGCTGGCTCATAACATCATGGCAACGCTTCGCGGGCGCAAAGCCGAACCGTTTCTGTTCCGCACGCTGGGTGAATTTGTCAACCTAGGACATCAGACAGCGGTCGCGCAGATCAAGTTCTTCAAGTTCTCCGGCATCATCGCCTGGCTGCTCTGGCGGACGACTTACCTGGTAAAGATCCCGCATTGGAGCCGCAAGTTCCGGGTCGTTTCCGGCTGGACTCTCGATACATTGTTCGGGCGCACTGCCGTTGAGAGCGAGACACCGCGTCTGCTGCGGAACCATTACACCAACCGTCAGTTGCCTACAGAGGAACCCGCATCGGTTACTGTAAATTAGGATAGAAGCACTTTTATCCGTAGGTCGGCTTCTGAGGCCAGCCGGGCGGAGAGTCTTCCCAATCTTCCTGCCGTCCATAAGGAGTAGTATCAAGAAGCATGTAGGCATCTGTAAGAGCTTCGGTGCCGCGGGCAAAAGTGGAATATGTGTGATATATCTCGTCGTCACTGCGGAAAAAGACACTCAAGCCATGTTCTTCGCCAGCGGCAAGGTTGGTTTCTCCTTTCTGCTGCCTCTCTGCGTTATTCCGATAGTTATATTCGATAGGTGCAACGCCTTCATCATGCGTGACGTGGAAATCGTAATTAAAGTCGCTGCCATAAGAAGAATACCAGGGGAAACCCCAGCCTCGACTCGCCTGATACGCTTGAAGCTTTACCAGAGGAGCGCGAGACACCAACACAAAGTGTGTGTCTCGATCCCTCAGCATCGACAAGTTCCCTAGTGCATCTACATACCCAGTACAGCCCGTACACCCTTTGTCCCATTTCGGGTCAAACATGAAATGATAAACAATAAGCTGGCGTCGCGCATCAAATAGATCAATAAAGCTATCTTTTCCATCGGGACCCTCGAAGACATAGTTTTTTTCGATCTTCACCATTGGCAGTTTGCGCCGCTCTGCGCTTATACGGTCTTGGTGCTTCGTCAGTTCTTTTTCATGGGACAACAGGATTTTGCGTTTGACAAGCCATTCATCTCGCGTCGCGATTTTTGGCTGAGCTAGTTCGTTTTGTATCATAGTAGATTTATATCCCTTCTACTTGTGCAGTTCGTATCTCACTGGAGACAATTCGAGTAAACAGGGAGATTTCTGGGCCTGATTGATATATGCATCTTATCGAATGTTAAGATGATTGTCAAGCAGATTTCAAAGAGCGCATGGGAATTGGTGGCTTTCAAAGCAAAAGCGTCCCAGGAGCCTAGTCCTGGAAGGCTTTTGCTGTTACCCAGCCAGATGGTGTTCGAGAACTGGTTCAGCATTCTCTGCAGATGGTGTAAACGTGATTGTCCGGGCATCCTGGCGCTTGCGAAAATGGATCATTTCCCATTGATGGATGTAATCCAGCACGACGAGAGCCATCTTGCGGGCCTCGAACTCGGGCATCTGGATGGTCAGGCTGTCGGTCGCTTTGATCATCTTGACCTGACCCTGCCCGTAGACTTCGCCTTGACCGTTGTCAATGCGAAGCACATAAGGCTGGCGGTACTTGGCTTCCTTCTTGAAAGACAGCACACGCGCTTCTGTATAATCGTCATGAGCGCTGCCTTTCTGGTCTTCGAAGCTCGTAAACGCTCCCGCGAGAAGATCGGTGCAGACCAGCTTCATATCGTCGGCGTCGACGTAATGGCGCACGCGCTGGGTCGCTTTATTGCTTTCATCAAGCTCGACCAGCGTGAAAGCGACTTTGCTGCGCTTGGGGTCGAATGCCAGCAGATCGGTGATGTCCAGCAGCTTGTCTTTGGCGACAAACCGAAAAATCTGAATCTTCGTTACTTCTGTGTTCATAATCAATTCTCCTTAAACCAGGTCAATTCTCTAAAGTATCTTGCGGTACGCGCAGCTCGGGTTCTCGCCTAAACTACTCCAACACTCTCTTGTGATCAGGTACCCTCTACCTCCCACGTAGTAGCAGTTCGCGACGAGCTCATCGCCGCACTGCGGGCAGATGCCGCGCACCCATTCAGGCCGGGGCCGATCGGAAGTACCGTCATAAGCCTGCCGGACACTTTCCACGGCGGCGTTTGTTTCAAGTATTGTATCCAACATCATTTTCCTCTCACTAAACCAATTCTAATAGGTGCCACAACTCACATATCTATTATATCGTAACTGGCAGAGAGTATCAATTAAATGCGATGGTTGCGAAATCCTATCTTGCGAAATTCTCATGTGGTGAGAATTTAATTGGTAAAAATACGGTGATTTAGTGAGCCGAACTGTCCGATAATAGAAGCAAAGAGGAGTATTGCTATGTTTTTCTGGATTGCCGCCGGATACGTACTTTCCGCGGTCGCATTTTATTCATATATCGCAGTCACCGCGCAGGAAGATCCCTACCAGAGCGCCGCGACTCATGCCGAAAACTCAGAGTGGGAATGGAATCGCGAACAGAGCAACCGCAAAGCGGCTTAAATCGCACACCCGGAACGAGACAAAAATAGCCTGCCGGATAGTCCGGCAGGCCATTTGAATTTGAGAGCTAAAAGAGGCTCTAGGCAGAATTTCGGAATGCAACGCCTACAAGAATGCTGACAACAAACCAGGCAATGCCAATATAGCGCGTGTAGTTCTGCAATCGCTCCTCAAAGCCGGGCTTGCCCTTGAAGTTTGCGCTCACATTGCCGCCGATAGTTCCGGTAAGTCCTTCATTCTTCGTTGTCTGAGACATTACCAGCAAAACCAGCGCGATGCTGATTAAAGCCTGCAAAATCAGCAGGATAACCTGTATAGCATTCATGAAATCGTTACTTCTCCTCAGTCTTCGCGCCTGCAATCACCGGCGGCTCCTGGGTGACAACCGGCGCAGTATTCTGGGTCACGACCGGCGTACTGACAGAGACCACTTTGTCATCATCAGTCGTTGCTTTCTTGAACTCTTTGATGCCTTCGCCCAGTGATTTACCAAAGCCGG
Organism: Janthinobacterium lividum; assembly: GCA_050954545.1. Taxonomy (GTDB): domain Bacteria; phylum Armatimonadota; class Armatimonadia; order Armatimonadales; family Capsulimonadaceae; genus JANXMY01. Next base: position 6,053 of record JBPBQB010000252.1, read on the forward strand.
CAAGCTTGGAACCGCCAAAGAGCAGTACCACAACACCCACAATCATTCCGATTTCAACCGGGCTGCCAAAACCAAACGCGAGGGGAAGCATGTTAGTGTCCTTTCCTATCTGCGGTGTCTGAAGCCGCAGTGTCAGACTTAGTCTCTAATTTTGTGTCACGGTCCAACTCAAGCTGAGTCTCAGACTTAAGTGCGGAATGCACGACCGGCACCATAAGGTCATTCGGGTCCTGATCGTAGGATTTGCGCGTCACAGCCTTTTCGACTGCCGCGCTACTCGTCCCGGAGTACGGGTTCCCATACTCCGCAGGCGGTGACAGAACGGGTTTGTAGACCGACTCGACTTCGGAATTGACTGAGTGCATTGCTCCAGTCATTTCCTCCGTGATCTTCCGCATTTCCCGCATCGCCTGCCCAAGCTGCTTGCCGAGTTCAGGCAGACGCTTAGGCCCGAAGACAATCAGGGCCAGTACCAAAATAATCGCGATATCGGGGGGACTGACCCCAAACGCCAGGGGAAGCATCGTATTTCCTCGCCCTTCTTAATAGAGCTACTGACTCTTCTACGACGGCAGGCCCTAGGCAAAGTTCCCCACAAATAAATGTGGGGTAAACATTTATGGATTTAGCGCTTGCTGAACTGGAATCCACGACGTGCCCGTTTGCGTCCAGCTTTTTTCCGCTCTTTGACGCGCGGATCACGTGTCAGGTAGCCAAGTTTTCGCAGCGCAGGCCGCAGATCAGGATCAGACTCGACCAGAGCTTTTGCGATGCCGTGACGGACTGCACCGGCCTGGCCGGAGATGCCGCCGCCGAGAGCGCGGATAAAGACATCAAAGCGCCCAACTGTCTCAGTGACTTCAAACGGCTGCATAATCAGAGCTTCCAGGGAAGCCCGGCCAAAATACTGGCCCGTCGTGCGGTTGTTGACCGTGATGTTGCCGGGGCCCGACGACAGCCAGACTTTGGCGGTCGCGTTTTTGCGATGTCCGGTTCCGTAATAGCGTATTGTTGTTTCTGCCATAATCAATCCTTAGAAAAGAAAACCAGTAAAATTAAACGACATCCTGCGGCTTCTGTGCCTGATGCGGATGGTCGGCGCCAGGGTAGACACGAAGCTTCTTGAGCGTCTGCGCCCCCAGCGTGTTATGCGGAAGCATTCCCTTGACGACACGCATCATGGCGACGACAGGGTCCTTCTCGATCTCGCGTCCACGGGTAACACTGCGGATACCACCGGGATAAAGTGTATGACGATAGATAGGCTCATCTTTTTTGTTGTTGCCGGTCAGGATGACTTTAGCAGCATTGATGATAATGACATGATCGCCGCAGTCGACGTGACGGGTGAACTCAGGCTTGTTCTTGCCGCGCAGGATCTTAGCAGCTTCGACGGCAAGCCGGCCCATCGACTGGTTAGTGGCATCTAGGACGATCCACTTTCGATTTTTTTCCATCTCCAGCGGTTTAGCGCTATACGTAGACATTTCGTTTCTCCAATAAATTAATAATCAACGCGCAGCAGGAACAGGCCCTGCGGCACGGCGGGCGGTATCGGGTTCAGCATCCGGTCACGCGTCGCCAGTATCTCTTCTAAAGCCCCGATAGGGACTTTACCGGAGCCGACAGCAATCAAACCGCCGACCAAATTACGAACCATTGTCCGCAGAAAACCGCTGGCAGTCGCTGTGACCAGCAGGCCGTTGTTGACCTGCCGAACCGATAATCGGCGCAGGTCGCGGACTGTTGTCCGGCCCGGATTTCCACCGTACCGAGCAAAGGCCGCGAAATCACGGGTTCCGATCAATGACTGTGCTCCGGCCCGCATCAGCGCAATATCTAAATCACTCCGATAATGCAGGCTGTAACGGCCCCAGAGCGCCGAGCGAGTACGGCGCGTCCAAATCAGATACCCGTAAGTACGCTGCTTCGCCGAGAACCGGGCATGGAAGTCCAGCGCAGCTTCTTCAGCACGCGCAACGGACATATCAGCCGGCAAAAGACTGTTCAGCGCAATCGCCCAGCGCTCTATCGGCAATTCACTCTCGGTATGAAACGAGATGACTTGGCCGACAGCATGAACACCGATATCTGTCCGGCCTGCCCCGTAGAGCGTGATGTCTTCCCGTGGAACAAGACGCTTAAGCGTCTCTTCCATCACCGACTGGACAGTGCGCTCGCCATGCCCCTGCCGCTGGTAGCCATGAAAATCCGTGCCATCGTACTCGACAGTCAGCTTAAGCGTTCGCAACTTAGCCTAGCGAACCCGGCCAGGCTGACCGGTCTTCTCAGGAATGACCGGCATCCCGAACTCACGCTCGGAGATCAGCGAAAGCTGGACAATGGTCGCCGCATCGCCGCGCCGCTGGCCGATCTTGACTGACCGGGTGTAACCCGAGCCGGTCTTGAACTCCGGCGCGATCTGGGTGAACAGATGATGCACCAAAGTCTCATCCGTCAGATAACGCCGCGCTTGACGTCGAGCATGAATGGTGTCGACCCGTGCGCCGGTGATCAGCTTTTCCGCAATGGAGCGAACGTCTTTCGCGCGTGTTTCGGTCGTCTGGATCGTCTGGTAGATAAAGAGCGCTCGGACCAAGCTTTTCAGCAGAGCCCGCCTCTGGTCGCTCGGCAGGCCGAATTTGCGGCCGCCAATACGGTGGTTCATAAGATTAGTCCTTTAGTTTATTCTTCATCAGACTCGGCTGCCGCCGCGTCCTCGTCATCATCGGCGTCATCTTCATCGCCGTAAGCGGTATCATCGTCAGTCGCGCCAAGAATGCTCAGACCGAGTGACGACAGCTTCTCACGTACTTCGGTCAGCGACTTCTTACCGAAGTTTCGGATCTGCATCAGCTCACTCTCGGAGATCTGGAGCAGATCGCCGATTGTCAGCACACTTGCCTTCTTCAGACAGTTGTACGTTCGAACTGAGAAGTCCAGCTCTTCGATCCGTGCATCCGGTGCGCCGGGCACACCCACTGGGAACGCAGCGCCGTTCGCGCCGCCGATCCGTCCACCGAAACCCTGCGGGAACTCAACAAACCGATGGAAGAACGTTTCCAGCAGGTAAGCGGCCTGGCTCAGCGCATCGCCGGGAGCCATCGTGCCGTTTGACCAGATTTCCAGCGTCAGCCGCTCGAAGTCTGTTTTGAAGCCGACCCGCGTCGACTCAACATTGAAAGACACTTTGCGAACAGGCGTAAAAGAGGCACCAATCGGAATGACACCGATCACCTGCTTGCTCTTATCCTGCTTTTCGGGCAGCACATAACCCTTGCCTTCGTTGACTGTCAGCTCCATCGAAAGATGGGTTTTGTCGTCTGCCAGCGTCGCGAGATGCACTTCCGGGTTGACTATCTCAACGTCGCTGGGGCACTGAATGTCAGCGCCTGTGACATGTCCCGGTCCAGTGACATCAATTTTGATAGTGTGTGGTTCAGGCACCGTTCCATTAGACAGCACCCCATTACGACCATGCACTTTCACATAAAGGTCTTTGAGATTCAAGATCAATTCCGTCGTATCTTCTTTGACACCGGGAATGGTCGAGAACTCATGCAGGACGCCATCTATCTTGATCGAGGTCACTGCTGCGCCGGGGATCGACGACAACAGGACGCGGCGCAGGGAATTACCCAGCGTCACGCCGTAGCCCCGCTCCAGCGGCTCCACAACAAATTTTCCGTAAGTATCGGTCTGCTCCAGCGTCTCAATACGCGGCGCAGCCGGGTCCAAAGTCATCTCTGGCATTGTGTTCGGTTTAACTCCTTCAGGTCGCTCGGCAACGGCGCGGTGAGGCAACAGGCGAAAACCCGCCGTAAAAGCGGCGGGTTTTCCTCCCGGCGACAACGCCGCGTCTGAAGCGGGGCCTGATCCGTTATCGTGAGTAGTACTCGACGATTAGCTGTTCGGTCACATCCGTATCAATCATGTCGCGGGTCGGGATGGCAACCACTTTGCCCGTTAGCGAGTTCGCGTCGAACGTCAGCCATTCGGGAATACGCCGTCCCATGCCACGCAGCGAGTCAAGCAGCGGCTGCATCTTGCGGCTGTTCTCATGCACCGTAATGACTTCGCCGACACGGACCTGATATGATGGAATATCGACACGCTTGCCATTGACGAGAAAGTGGCCGTGTGAGACAAACTGCCGGGCCTGTGCGCGTGACGCGCCCAAGTTGAGCCGGTAGATAACATTATCAAGCCGGGTTTCCAGCAGGGACAGGATGTTCTCGCCAGTGACACCTTTACGACGCAGAGCTTCGTCCACATAGTTACGGAATGGCCGCTCCAGCACCCGGTAAGTTCGCTTCATCTTCTGCTTCTCGCGCAGCTGATGAGCGTACTCTGTGGTCTTCTTCTGCATCCCCTGGCCGTGCATGCCCGGCGGATAGTTGCGGCGCTCGATGCCACATTTCTTGCTATAGCAGCGGGTGCCCTTGAGATAGAGCTTGATGCCTTCGCGGCGGCACTGCCGGCAGCGGGCATCTCCAGATTTTGAGACTGGTCCTTTTTTAACGGCGGTCATCGATTCTTTTTTCTCCAACTGACTAGGCGAGGCCAAATTATGCTCGGCAAAAAACTAAACGCGGCGGCGCTTGGGTGGGCGGCAGCCATTATGCGGGATCGGGGTCACATCTTTGATGATGCTGACTTCGATACCCACAGCCTGCAGGGCACGGATGGCCGTTTCCCGGCCTGATCCAGGTCCCTTGACATGAACGTCCACCCGGCGCATCCCATTGTCCTGCGCGACGCGTCCTGCCTTCTCGGCAGCAAGCTGTGCGCCGAACGGAGTGCCTTTGCGCGAACCTTTGAAGCCGACTGATCCGGCGCTTGCCCAGGAGATCAAGTCGCCTTTGACATCGGTGATTGAAACGATGGTGTTGTTAAACGTGCTCTGAATATGCACAATTCCCTGTGCAATATTCTTCTTTTCTTTCGGCTTCTGCCGCTGTGTTGTCTTCTTCTGTGCCATTCGGTCTGAAATGTCTCCTATCATCCCGTCCCAACTCACTTCGTGAGTCTTGAATAAGACTCTCTAGGACAAGCAAGAGGGGCGGTACAGGATCCGCATTAGCGCGGATTCAATTTTTACTTCTTGATCTTCTTCTTGCCGGCAACGGCGCGGCGCGGGCCACGACGAGTACGGGCATTGCTCTTGGTCTTTTGACCGCGTACAGGGAGCCCCCGGCGATGCCGGATACCCCGATAGCAGCCGATTTCCGACAAACGCCGGATATTAATTTGGATCTGGCGCTTCAAATCGCCTTCGACCCGGAACTCGCGCTCGATGGTCTCGCGCAGTGAGTTAACTTCCGACTCAGTCAGATCGCGAACGCGGGTATCCACGCTCACGCCGTTCTTCGCAAGGATGTCGCGGCTGCTGGTGAGCCCGATCCCGAAAATGGAAAGGAGCGCGTACTCTACCCGCTTATCGCGTGGTAGGTCGACGCCTGCAATACGTGCCAAAAGATGCCTCCTGAATTCGCTCGAAAATTAGCCCTGGCGCTGCTTGTGCTTTTTGATGACGCAGATCACGCGCACGACACCGTCGCGCTTGATCACTTTGCATTTGTCACAGATTTTTTTAACGGATGGCCGTACTTTCATTAGTTTCTCCTCATAGGACAGGGAAAAGACCCAGCCTATTTATACCGATACAGAATGCGGCCTCGTGTCGGATCGTAAGGAGAAAGCTCCACTTTGACCCGATCACCAGGCAAAATCTTGATAAAGTTCATGCGGATCTTGCCGCTGACCTGCGCCAGCACCTGATGTCCGCCTTCGAGATTGACACGAAACATAGCGTTGGGTAAGGTCTCAGCAATTGCACCTTCGACTTCGATTGCTTTTTCCTTCGCGTATGTCTCTGATTCTTCAGCACGGCGCTCATCACGCGCCGCGTGCTGTTTACGTGGTCTTCGAGCCATAAACTCTGTTATTTCTCCTGTGAGGGCGGCAGTGTCAGAATATCCGGCCCGTCCTCAGTAATCGCGACAGTATGCTCAAAATGGGCCGAAAGCGACCCATCTGAGGTAAATATGGTCCAGACATCGCCCCTATGGTGCGCGACGTCATATTTGCCGATATTGACCATGGGCTCAATGCAGATGGTCATGCCCGCTTGCAGACGCTCTCCGCGTCCCGGTTTGCCATGATTGGAAACCTGCGGGTCCTCATGCGGCGTCTGCCCGATGCCGTGCCCCACAAGGTCACGCACGACACCATACCGGCTGCGCTCGACGTGGCGCTGGATCGCGGCTCCAACATCCCCGAGCGTGTTGCCGACTCGGGCCTGAGCAATCCCCTTGAATAGCGCTTCACGCGAGACTGTCAGCAAGTTCTTCGCAGCGATCGAAACGGCGCCCACAGGAACCGTCAGGGCGGCATCTGCACACCAGCCGTCAATCGAAGCATCAAGATCCAAGCTGACAATGTCGCCTTCGTGAAGAATGCGTTTGCCGCTTGGCACTCCATGCACCACTTCATTATTGACCGAGATACATGTATTATGCTTGTAAGGCACCCGGCTGAACGATGGCTTATAGCCGAGCAGTGCAGGCTTTGCTCCGCGCCGCTTCAGCACTTCTGCCGCAACTTCGTCCAGATCCAGCGTCGTCGTTTCGCCCGGCACGATTGCATCCCGCATTGCTGCCAAAGCTTCCGCAACAGCGCGGCCCGCTCGGCGCATCATTTCAATTTCTTCTGCGCTCTTGAGGCGAACCATCCGCGTAGTATACCCTTAAAAATCTTGATTTGCAAGCGCGATGCGTATGCGCTCCGTCACTGTATCAGGACTGCTCTGCGCGTCGATGCGGCGGAGCAAGCCTCTCTTGTCGTAATATGCCCGAAGCGGCAGTGTCAACTCCCGATATACACGCAGCCGATTTCGGACCGCATTCCGGTCATCATCCGGACGGCGAACAAGTATCGTTCCATCATTGTCGCAGATACCCGCCCGCTTAGGGGGGTGATGCTGCACGTTGTAAACGGTATCGCATACCGGACAAACTAGCCGCCCGGACAACCGCTCAATCAGTGAGTTGACATCGATCTCCAGATCGACAACGGCATCCAGCGGCTGTATAAACGCTTCTGCCTGCGCCGCGTCTCGCGGAAAGCCGTCCAGAATGTAGCCATTCTGAGCATCAGGTTCTGCTAAACGCTCATCGACTAGATGTAAAATGTCTTGATCAGATGCAAAGTTCCCCGCAGCAATCGCCGCCTCTATTTTGCGTCCAAACTCAGTGCCTCGGGCGATATGATCCCGGAGGATGTCTCCAGTCGCAACATGAGGCACATTGTAGATCACAGCCAGCGCCTGCCCCTGCGTCCCCTTGCCTGCACCGGGAGGACCCAGCAGTACCAGACGCACTAACGGATAAAGCCTTCATAGTTACGCATCAGGAGCTGCGCTTCTATTGCCTGCATCGTGTCCAGCGCCACGCTGACAACGATCAGCAGAGACGTACCACCGATCAGCGTAAACGTGCTGACCGTACCAGTGAGTTCCGGGATCCAGTAGTTCAGGAGCGCTATCAGCGCCAGAAACAGTGCGCCTGCCAGCGTGATACGCGTCATGACTTTATCTAGGTAATCTACTGTCGCCTTACCGGGACGGATGCCAGGAATGAACGAGCCGTACTTCTTGAGATCATCTGCCATCTGCTCGATGTTCATTGTCACTGACGTATAGAAATACGTGAAGAACACAATAATGACCGCATAAATCAGTGCGGCAATCGGACTGGTCCCAGGCCTCATCGCGATTGTCGCTTTCGCCAGAAACACTCCTAGTGATGATGTCTGAGGCACGAATGTCGCAAAAGTTGCCGGCAGAAGCTGAATCGAGAGCGCGAAGATAATCGGAATAACACCAGCCTGCGCTATCCTGAACGGAAGGTAAGAAGTCCCACCCTGCGACATCTTGTTCCCAACGATCTTGCGGACATGCTGGATCGGCACTTTGCGCTGCCCGAGCGTTACAAAGACGACGCCTATGACAGTCACGAAGAACGCGACAACCAGGATCAGAGCCTGCCAGGGCTGGACGGTCCCTGCGATGATCTCTCGACCTGTCGCAATCAACTGGCCTGGCAGCCGCACCATAATACCACAGAAGATAATCAGCGAAATACCGTTTCCAATGCCTTTATCCGTGATCTGTTCGCCCAGCCACATTAGGAATGCAGTACCGGCCATCATCGTCAAAATGACTTCGGTATTTAAGAAAAGGTTCGACGACAACGCCCCGCCATGACGCAGATACAGTACAAAGCCGATAGATTGGGCTAATGCCAGCGCCATCGTCAAGTAGCGCGTATATTGGGCGATACGCTTGCGACCCGACTCACCCTCTTTCGCCAATTCTTGCCAGGAAGGGATTGCGAAAGTCAAAAGCTGCATGATGATCGACGCATTAATATAGGGCACAATGCCCATCGCGAAGACTGTAAATCGCTTCAGCGCACCACCGGAGAACACATCGACTAAGCTCAAAATGCCGCCGCTCTTAAAGAGTGATGCCAAAGCGTTTGTGTTGATGCCCGGCAGCGGAATGTGCAGGCCGACGACATACACGGCAAACATCCAGAAGATAAACATCAAGCGCCGACGCAGCTCAGGGATCGCCCATGCCGCGACCATCGCTTCGATAAACGGAGCATTAGAGCCGCTGCGCGGTCCCGCAGTCACGCGTCGCCCGCCGCCCCCAAAAGGGGACGCAGGAGGAATATTTGTACCAGGTCTTTTAACAGCCATTATTGTATCTCAGTGTGGGCCGGTTGAAAAACCGCAAATCAGAGAATTTCCGTCGTTCCGCCGACAGCCGCGATCTTGTCCAGAGCGCTCTTAGAGAAATGGCTGGCGCGAACGGTCAGCTTCTTGGTCAATTCTCCGTTGCCGAGGATCTTGACCGTATCTTTCAGATCGCCGACCATGCCTGCCGCAAACAGTGTTTCCGGGGTCACGACCGTGCCATCCTCAAAGCGCTCTAAAGAGCTTAAATTGACGACTGCAAACGGTGTTTTAGGAGGCGCATTAAAGCCGCCTTTGCCTGCGATACCACGGCGCTGAGGAAGACGGCGATGCAGAGGAGTCTGTCCGCCTTCAAAGCCAGG
>JBPBQB010000265.1:0-15162 GCA_050954545.1 Janthinobacterium lividum
GGCAGGTGGTTCCACTGGCAGCCTGTTCGCATTCGGTAGATAATGCCATCGAAGGCTTGGCGCGGATCGCTTCGCTTGCGGCCTGTTTTGGCAGGCGGATCGTAGACGGCCAGGACTTTGGCGATCAGCTCCCAGAGAGGATCGGGCACATTCCAGATCGTCGGTAAGGGCCGTTTTGGCTGCGCCGTTTGCTCCGTGGGTTCATTGAGTGACTTCATTTCGCCATTATCGGTGGAATGTAGGCACTTTTATAGGTCTGCATTTTGAGATAGATTCTTAGGGGTTGTTTGATGGCTACTTCTGTCTCTTTGATTGACTGCTTTGCGGACTTAACTGATCCGCGGGTGGAGTGTACCCGCCTGCATGCGCTGACTGACCTATTGGTCATCGCCATCTGCGCCGTCCTTTGCGGCGCGGAAGGCTGGGACGACATCGCTGAGTTCGCGGACTCCAAAGCGGAGTGGCTTCGAGAACGTCTCACACTGGAAAATGGCTTTCCGTGTGCGGACACCTACCGCCGCGTGTTTGCTCACTTGCAGCTGGATGCTTTTGGAGAACGGTTCTTGCGCTGGGTGCAGACTGTTCAGGAACAAACAAAAGAACAAGTGATCGCGGTGGATGGGAAAATCTTACGTCACTCCTTCAATGCCGCAAGCCATCAGCAAGCCATTCATCTGGTGTCTGCCTGGGCTTCTTCGTCGGGACTGGTGCTGACCCAGGCCAAAGTAGACAGCAAAAGCAACGAGAGCACGGCAGTTCCTGCGCTGCTGTCTGTACTGGACCTTGCGGGCTGCATCGTCACCGCCGATGCCATGAGTTGCCAGAAGGCCATCGCTACGCAGATCATCCAACAAGGCGGCGACTATGTGCTGGCACTCAAGGGCAACCAGCAAAACCTACATGCCGATGTGCGCCGCTTCTTCGGGTACGCGGTGGCCTGTAGGTTCGAGGCGGTCACGCATCAGAGGTGGGCTTGCCGGAACAAAGAGCACGGGCGGATTGAAACGCGGTGCCTGTGGCAAGTGGACTTGTGCCACTTGGAAGGACGCTGGGTAGATATTCAGCAGGACTAGGCGGGCTTGTCCAGCCTGCTGATGCTGCAAAGTGAACGGCAATCCGGGGGCAAAACGACCACGGAAACACGCTACTATCTGAGCAGCCTCGCGGGGGATGCCCGAAAAGCGGCCCATGCGGTCCGCCAGCATTGGGGCATCGAGAACTGCATCCACTGGGTTTTGGACGTGGTGTTTGACGAGGATGCCAGCCGTATCCGCAAGGATAACGCGCCGCAGAACTTTGCGGTCCTGCGCCATATGGCGCTGAACTTGCTGCGCCAGGAGACGACTCACAAGCGCGGCATTAAGGCCAGGCAGAAACGCGCCGGCTGGGACAACGCTTATTTGACACGGATACTGACCAATTAGATGCGCTGGCCCTGCTATGATGAGATGTGCATACCTATATTTGGTCCAGAGTGGGGTATACTCACCACTGACGCGAGTCAAATCGAGAGTCATATCCGATCAGACTGGTATCAATCACTTCGCAAAACATAGCTTGACGCATCGTTTTGGGGCGGGGTACAATAGAAAACAACTATGGCGGCGTAGCTCAGTTGGTTAGAGCGTTCGGTTCATACCCGAGGGTTTCCAGTTGGATTGTGCATTCCGCCGATAATTAAGCAATCATTAACAGTTGTTGATAGCGGGGGCGAATCATACCCTCATCAACGACGGCAGAACATAAAAAAGGCTCACGCTTGCAGAAATGCAGGTGTGAGCCTTTTTTTGTCCTTGGCAGAGGCAGAAATCTAACCGTCTCCGCCGTCACGGAACGAAAACCAACTAGCGGTAGGGGGTTATGTAGTGAACATTGATCAACAAATAACACACACCAATCAGGAGAAGTTGGCATCCCCAGCCCTCTCGGGACACCGTCCCGAAAGGATACTGAAATTGATCAACTTCAATGATGGCAAGCGCGACTACCTACTCGACGTGAAGGCAAATAAGACCTACTCCACCTTCCAAACCTACCAGTCGATGCTAAATCGGTTCGGGAAATACCTCTCTGCTGTCGAGCGTCAGGACGATCCCGACATGGAATTTGCCCTTTCACTGCAGGTCTTAACGGAGTACAAACAGAGCCTGTCGAAACAGGGCATCAAAAAAAACGGAGGACTTCTCGGGCAGTCAGTGCGGGGGGTGATGGGACCCATTAAGGGACTCTGCGTTTATCTGATCAGAATGCAGTACATGGAGCCCAACGAAAACCCTTTCAAAAAGATCGAATTTCCATCGAAATCTGATCCTGTGCGCCTTCGCGTCTACGATGAGGAGGTGATGGAGCTACTCAAAGCCACGCAGAGACAACGATGCCCCAAAAAGATCGCGCTCTCGATGCTTGTGATGTCAACTCTCATCCATGCAGGCGTCCGCGCCGCCGAGTTCCAAAACATTGAGGTCAATCATCTCAATTTCGATCAGGAAACACTCGAAGTCAGATATGGCAAAGGCCGAAAATCGAGGCTTCTGCATCCTGCGAAAGAGTTTTGGATTGCGGCGAGGCGCTGGATGCCATTCCGTGATGCGATGCGGTGTTCACACAACTACCTATTTGCATTGGGTCCGAAAACGCGGATGAATGACGAGTCGCTGAGAAAACATGTCGAAGACATCAAAGCGATTGCGGGGCTTAAGGATCACGACAATATCCATCCGCACAGACTTCGAGGGTGGTACGCAACCCACTTGAGCAAAAACGGTGCCAGCGTCCTACAAATTCAGGGAGTGTTGGGTCATGCACATGCTCAAACGACGTTTGCGTATCTCTACAATAACGGCGATGGAGCCACGGTCATGAAAACATTAGGCAGTTTCGGCCCTGCAAATTGGGGCGAGAAAGCACCCGTTCAAGCTGCTGCACCCGTCGAAACACCGACTGCTCCCGTCCAGGCTGCTCCACCCGTCCAGGCTGAGCGGGTGAGACAGTCCCCTTCGATGGTGTCTGAACGCAAATCACAGAGAAGAATGTCGCGGAGTGAAACGAGGTAATGCTGAAATAAAGTAGCCGAAAAGCTAACTCGAATGGCCCCCTAGAATGCTGAAAAGCATTCCAAGGGGCCACGCGAGGCGCAGAACCATGCCAGTTTGCCGCTGGTTTGGCTTACTCTTCACCGCGCTGGGGGCGCATCGAATTGACTGAATTATACCCTTCCGACGGCATAAATCCCGTTCATGCTTCTGTAAATGCGGCACAAATATTTTCAACAGCCTCGGACCTCAAAATTTTCCCAGGTTACCATTCGGCTGTCAACGCCGTCACCAGGCCCAACCAAGCGGTTTGGATCACCCAGTATTTTGTCTCTCGTTGGATGCCGCTCCTCGGCGGCAACGGGACGATGATTGTGCTGGCCCTACGGCGCGGCGGCTTCTTTGACCGCCGCACGGGGAAATGCCGAGATGAGATCATCGTGGCACGCCACGACCTTGCCGCAGCGGCAGGTATGAGCGAGGACACCCTGACCCGCGAATTGGGCGTCAGCCGCAAGACGGGCAAACCTAATAATCCTTGGCTGCATCATTTCGTCAAGCCGCGCCGCCGCTCTCGCCGCAACTCTTTGGGTCAAATGCAGCAGGTGGAGAATGCCTATTGGGTGAGTATGGACGACCCTGTGTTCCCTGATGACTGGCCGCTCGTAGAGGCCGCCGCGGAAGCTGGCGGCTGGCAGCGCGATAAAATTCTCGACTGCGGGGACACAGCCTCGCCACCGGAAACGCAAACTGCGTCTTCGGTTGATTTGCAGGATGAAACACCGGAAACGCAGACTGCGTCTTCGGTTGAACCGGAAACGCAAACTGCGGTACCGGAAACGCAGTTTGCGCCAGAATCGCCGCAAACTGCAGGGACATCACCGCAGAATGCGGCACCGGAAACGCAAACTGCGTCTGCTCTTAGGATTGACTCTTCTCTACTTTTCTCGACTCAAATTACTACCACTACTCCGGACTCTGACACGCACAAGTTCTCACTCTGCGGGGACGCGGAAAACGTTGTTGTTTGTGATTTTGATCTCAATGATTTTTGGAATGAAGAGCCCCTGGAGGATGAGGAGTCCCTGGAAGTGATTAAAGATAAAGCCGAACCACAAAGCCCCGCTCCGCCGCAACAAGCCCCTGCTGCTCTGCCGCTTCTGAACTCATCCGCCCTGGTAACGTCCTCAGCCCTTGTGGCTTCTTCTAACCGCGCCCTGGCCGCAGCGATGCAAGCCGCGGCACAGCATCTCGGGGAGTGCTCAAAAGCCATCGGCAATGCCTGCAACGACCTGTGGGAGATGGGCTACAAGCCCGAGGAAGTGCTTGAGACTCTGCACGATGCTGTTCTGATTTCCGCCCAGGATAAGCGCGATGGTAAGGTAAAATCTCAGCGCAGTGATGGTCAACCCGATGTTGTGCGTTATTTTCGTGGCGTGCTGAAACGCAAGATCGACGCCGTACGGCTCCTGCCGCCGAAGGCCAAAACTTACTCGGTCGACAGAAAGACGCTCGAAACGTTAGTGCCGAGCCATCCCGCCCACGCATCAGGATTGGCGGATGAATTTGCCGCGCTGCCACTAGCGGAGCAGGGTGAGTGGCTTGACGCAGGCACAAAACACATGGCGTCTCGTGGCAGCCGCAATAAAACAATGATCCGCCTGGCAGCAATCAAAATGTGGTGGGCGGTGGCATATCCTGACGCAGCTTGTGCCTACCATGCCGCGCAGGATGCCAGGACGGCGGAATTGGCGAAACGGGATTCAATTCGCCAGAGGCGATTGTGACGGTGAGTCGCTGACATATGCCCGAGCGGCTTAAAGTTTTTAGAGGAGTTCACACCATGACCGAAAAACCGTTTATCCGAGAATCCGAAAACGTCACTCTCACCGACATCATCCGCCTCATGGATAAAGGCAGCGATTGCGAGAAGCGTACGCGATCTATGCTGTCTCGGTTTCTCGACGACCCTGAGACCGCCGCACTGCTTGGGGCATCAGGACCAGTTAGACCGACATTTCCGCCGAGCGCTGCCCCGGTGATGGCCGCGCTCTTGTCCGCCAGTGAACGTGGCGAGGTAACGCCTAAAATGGGCGCAGTCTGGCTGGCAAAGCATTTTCCTGCGATTTCATTGGAAGCGGTTTCTCGTTTTTCCGAGAATGCCGATATTCGGGAAATCGAGAAACATGAGCCCATGTCTTCTCAGACGCTCCTGCGGCTGACGCAAACGATGGAGGGGTTTATAGCAGCCGTGCAGGACATTTCTTCGGTCCGCGAGGACGTTGCCATTACCAGGACCCAGGCAGCGGCTCTGCTGGCCTGCGCTCCGAGCAGCGTGCCGCGCTTTGTACGCCCGCTCAGGCGAGGAATCTATCGGCGGTCGGATTGTCTGCGGTATATCGCCAGCGGTCAGCCGCAGATCAGTGCCACAGCAAATAAGTAAGGAAAAGCATCATGTCTGAGAAAAACATCAACGACATTGCTGCGCTCTTTGATCGCTCCTACTGGGCGATTGAATGGCGGGCAGGCAGCTTCTACGCTGGTCCGATCCATGTCGAGAAGACGGCCTATGAACACGAATCTCTACTACTATTTTGGAACAAGTGGATCACGGATATTGGTTTTGGGTTGATGTGGACGAAGACGGCCTGCGGGTGTACGAACCGGATTAGGCTCACTTCTTCCGGGGCCTACCGCGTTGCGGCTTGCCTTCGGGTTGGCTTCGGGATTTATAGTCAGCAAGGGCAGCCCTAGGAATCACTTTGTGCCCGTACGCAAGTCGAGATGGCAAATGCTCTCTGGCGATTGCGGCTCTCACTGTGTTTTCGGAAACACCCAAAAATTCAGCAGCCTCTTTAATTCCGACAAATTTAGGATTTTCGGGATCGCCATCGGACATTAGTAAAGAATACCGGGGTGTAAGGATAACGTCAAGCGAAAAAATGTTTGCTTGCAGGGCAAATAAACAGCGATTAGCTGTTTATATTGGGTATCATGGGTTCAGTTCCCAGCAGTGCTGAGAGAATTACTCTACCAGGAGGAACGCCAATATGTCCGATGCTCCCAGCGTCATTGCTTTGCCTGTGATCCCACCTCCAGAGCCTAGAAGCAGGCTCACGTCAAGACGAACAGACACGATCCAGACCACCTTGCCAAAATTGACAGTGAGCAGTCGAGGAGATTTAAGCTGCTCCAGGAAATGGGACCTGCTCCGTGTAAAAAAGACTGGCTGGGGTGCTCCGCGTGATTTTCCTGCCAGTGTCGGCAGGGGCAGCGCACTACACTCTTGCCTTCAAAATCTGCACGCGGCACGCTGGGAAGACGAGTTGCCGATGATCGACCTGCCTACCTATGCACGCCAGGCGGCGTATTCGGCGCGGTATGGTCCGGGCGTCTCGCGGGACTCGGAAGCGGAATTGATTGAGGAGATGGCGCGTCTGTTTCTGGACAACCAAGACCCCGAAGACGTGGCAGCGATCATCGCGCTTGAAACCCAGATCGAATTCGATTACGTCTTCAAAGGCGAGGGCCTTGCTCGAATCTCAGCCACGATTGATCGAGTGCTTTGCAGACCAGAGTCGCCGCACACACTCATAATTCAGGATTTCAAGACAACGAAGCAAAAATTGGCTTTGGATGAATGCTTCATTTTGCTCTGGTGCGCGGCCCGGAAGTGGCCTGGCTACGACGAATGGACCCTCGAACTACTCTGGATTGATCTCGAACAGGGTCAAGTCACTGTGGATGTGGTCCCTCATCGACTTTGTCGTGGGCAATTAAAACTGCTGACGGCGGCCCTTTTGCGCGTGAAACATCTGCCGCCAACGCCCGAACCGAGCGTGGACTGTTGCCAATGGTGCCCCATGCGCGAGGAATGCCAGGGGCTGTGCGAGGTGCGGCTGGACGATGACGGGGGAGATGTATTCAGGGGGAAGTTAGAGGACTGAAAATATTTATGCCGCATGGCCGATGAAATTTATTGTGCCAAGCGAGCAATCGGAAAATACTATGCCAAAACCGATCAATCTGCCTGACCCGATACCCGCAAAATGCCGCAAATGTGGTTATAACTGGGTTGGAAAAGATTCCATCATAGCGCCTACCTTGATTGGTTGTTCCTGCTTCTGGTGTGGTGGTGACCTGCGGCCTCATCGCGGAGAACGTGACGACAAGATCAAGGATAAGCATGAAGACACGCGCCAGGGACGGTCCTGGGATAAGTACAATCGGTATATGTAGATCATGCAGGATTAGAAACCGCGACGGATAACGACGATACACCCGGAACCCTGGTCTACTTCGACGGAGCCAGAAACGGCCTATAGATCGGCATGGTCCCGATGACGCTGGCGGAGGCACACGAGATCACAGATAAAGTTGCTTTTTTGATAGGCCTACCGAGTTGATTGCCAAAATCAAGCGTCGGCTGGCGGATGAACCGGAGAGGCTGATCTGGATTGATTTGATGGGCGTACCCGCATGGATCAGAGATATAATTTCATTTTGACATCCCCATTATTTGGCACCTGTTTACTGCTGGCGAACTCGCTGCCGACATCCCGGACATTGCCGAAACCCATGACCGACATCCAGGCGCATGAACTCTTCGAGAGCGATGTAATATTGCGATAAGCGATCTGGCATACTTTATGCACATAGGCTAGTATAATCACCTGCCAGGAGGCCACACCCATGAAATACCTTGCCCGCAAAGTTGGTGATTCCGTCACAGTCACCGATCCGCTATCCGGTGACACCGTCGTCGTCACAGTTCTTGAAATTCGGGGCGAATATGTACGCCTAGGATTTAAAACGCCACAGGGTGTTACGGTGCATCACCGAGAAATCTGGGACGAAAAGCAAACGGAGAAGCTGCCAGCCTGAACCGAAACAGCCCCACTCGGAGACTTTCGAGCGGGCTTTTTCATCAGCGCAGGTTGGCACAGAATCTGATATAATTTCATCGAAAGGATTGTCTCCATGCACGTGTCACAAAAAATATCACTCTGCGTACTGCTCGCCCTGATCCCGCTGCTTACAGGCTGCGGCGGCGGCAGCAATGGAAACATGACCGGTGGTCACCCTGAAACTGACATCGGGTCATCCACGGGCACGGTTGGCCCCACGACCACGACAGGCACCACAAGCACTGGAACCACGACAGGTACTACTACTGGAACAGCTACTGGGACGGCAGGCAAAGGTATAACTTTAATCCGCCACCCGAGTTCTCAGGGGGGAGTTGAGGCTATGACGACCCCCGAAACGTGGACCAATCGGGCGGGGCAGTTTTCGAAAGCACCGGGCGGTTTTTTGGAACGCGCTTAAGGTCGTGATTAGGTACTCACATTGGGGAGAGAGTATCCGCGATTCACAAGTAAGACCGCCACTATGCAGGATTCTGGCCTCCTTTGTGGAACATAAGTACGCGGCAACCTAACCTAGGGTTGTTATTGGCCGTCCGGTCCCCCGCACCGAAATCACCCTATCTACAATTAGGAAATACCCATGACAGACGACCGCGCCTATGTCGAGCGCCGCACGGTGAACGCCGCCACCGACCATATCGAAATGTTGAAAACGCTGTTCCCCGAGATCGTCACCGAGGGACGCGTGGACTTCGAACGCCTCCGAGCGGCCCTGGGCGACGCCGTGGACGATGGCCCGGAACGTTTCTCGTTCACGTGGGCGGGCAAGCGGGATGGCATCAAGCGGCTTCAGGAATCCAGCCGTGCCACCCTGATTCCCGCGCAGACCGAAGGTGTTTCCCCGGAAACCACCCGGAACGTCTTTGTCGAGGGCGAAAACCTCGACGTCCTGAAGCTGATCCACAAGTCATACTGGGGCCAGGTCAAGTGTATTTACATTGACCCGCCTTACAATACAGGCAAGGACTTCATCTACCCGGACAACTACGCTGACCCGATGGACTTTTACTTGAAGGCCACAGGCCAGAAGGATGCCGATGGCAACCTGCTGACCAGTAACCCAGAAACCAGCGGGCGCTTCCACTCTGCTTGGCTGACCATGATGTACCCGCGCCTCTTTCTGGCACGCCAGCTTCTGCGCGATGATGGCGTTATTCTCATCAGTATTAGCGACCGTGAGGTTGCGAACCTGCGCTTAGTGATGAACGAATTGTTTGGCGAGGAGAACTTCATTGCCGAACTGGTCTGGGAAAAAGGCCGCAAAAACGATGCCAAGCTGTTTTCTGTGGGCCATGAATATATGCTGGTTTACGCCAGGTCCCTGGCGTCGCTCAAGCAAATGAAGACAGTATGGCGCGAGTCGAAGCCAGGCGCAAAAGATATTGTGGCAGAGTACCGTTCTCTCCGGGCTATCCACGGTCCCAACAATGAGGCAGTCCAGACGGCACTTCGTCAATGGTACGGCAGTCTGCCAAACAATCATCCATCCAAGAAGCTGAGCCGATACAAGTGGGTGGATGACAATGGCCCATGGCGAGATCGGGACATTTCATGGCCCGGTGGAGGTGGTCCCCGCTACAATGTGTTGCATCCGGTGACGGGCATTCCCGTTAAGGTCCCAGAAGCTGGATGGCGCTTCGCCGACCCAGAGAAAATGCAACGCCAGATACGCCTGGGTCTCGTCGTGTTTAGGGCAGACGAGACTGAGCCGCCATTTCGAAAGGCACATTTAATTCCAGTACCCGAAGAACTGGACGATGATGACGAAGCTATTGAAGATGACGATGGTGCCGAGGAAGATGGTGCCGAAGGCGGTGCCGAGGACGACACGGCGGTCGGCCTCCAGGTCATGGGAAGCGTCCTATACAAGCAATCCCAGGTGGCGGTAAAGTACCTGAAACGGCTTATGGGTGCGAAAGTCTTCGACAATCCTAAAGACCACGAAATTTTGGCCCGACTGATCGGATATGTGACCATGCCCGACTCGAATGACCTGGTTCTGGACTTTTTTGCGGGTTCTTGTGCGTCCGCGGAAGCAGTGCTGCGCCGAAACCGCGAGGACGGCGGCAATCGTCGCTTCATCATGGTGCAGTTGCCATACCTGACGAAACTGCGAGATTACCGGACTATTTCTGACATCGGCAAAGAGCGCATCCGCCGCGTCATCGCTGAGATGCAGCCCGACCCGCTGGTGCTAAACGGCACGAGCCGACTGGCTGACGAGGACTTAGGGTTCCGGGTCTTCCGCATGGTCCCGTCGCACTACAAACAGTGGGCGGAACCGGAGGCGGGCGAGTACGACACCTATGTGGATCAGGTGGCCCTATTCAACGACCCGCTCGTGCCAGGCTGGACCCCGGAGGGCATTCTCTGGGAGGTGGCGATTAAGGAGGGGTACGCGCTGACCTCTCGCGTGGAGGAGGTCACCGTAATTCCGGGCAGCCTTGTGTGGCGCGTCACAGACGCCGAAAAGAATCAAACATTCCACATCTGCCTTGACGACGATGTTCCCCCGACTTTGCCGTTGACCCTCAGCCTGGGGACAGGCGACCTGTTCGTATGCCGTGATGCGGCGCTCGACGATCAGGCCGCTGCGAACCTCGCTTTGCAGTGCCGCCTGAGAACAATTTAGGAGATGCCTTGGAATTTAAGTTCGACGCCAATCAGCCCCACCAAACAGCGGCCATCGAATCGGTCTGCGGCCTCTTCGTGGGACAGGCCCGCGTCAAGGTCGAGATGACCTTTTCCCTCGGGTCCGGGTTTGCCGCCGTTCCCAATCGCATGGACTTGGACGATGATGCGCTCCTCGCGAACCTCCGGGCCGTCCAGACTGAGAACGGCCTTGCCCCGGTAGACGCGCTCGAACAGATTGAATCGACCATCAAAACGGAGGCAGGTGATGTTACGTTCCGGTTCCCGAACTTCTCCGAAGAAATGGAGACGGGTACCGGGAAGACTTATTGTTATATCCGTACGGCCCTCGAACTGTCGCGGCGGTATGGAATGCGGAAGTTCATCATCGTCGTGCCGAGCGTCGCGGTCCGGGAGGGCGTTCTCAAAACCCTCCAGGTGACAGAGGCACATCTGAAGGCACAGTACGACAATCTCCCATACCGGTACTACGTTTATGACTCCGCCAACCTGAGTACCGTGCGCCAGTTCGCGCTGTCCGACGGCGTGGAACTCCTCGTGATGACCATCGACTCGTTCACACGGGCATCGAACATCATCAACCAGGAGGCGAACGACCGTCTGGCGGGCGAAACGCCGATCCACCTGATCCAGGCGGCCCGCCCCGTTGTGATTCTGGACGAGCCGCAGAACATGGAGTCGGAGCAGCGGGTGCAGGCCATCGCGTCTCTGTACCCGCTTATGGCCCTCCGGTACAGCGCCACTCACAAGAACCCGTACAACACCATTTACCGCCTGACACCCTTCGACGCCTACCGCCAAGCCCTCGTCAAACGAATCGAGGTCGCCTCCGTTGTCAAGGAGGGTAGTAGCGGCCATATGTTCCTGCGGCTCGACGGGATTACCGCCAACGGCAGTACCGTCCGGGCCAGGATCGCCATCCACAAGCGTATGGCGGGCGGGGCAATCAAGGAACAGGTCGTCACTGTCAAAAGCGGCGACTCTCTGGAAGAAAAAGCTGCCCGCGCCGAGTACGCAGGTTACGACGTGGAGGAGATCAACCCAGGCGGGGGCTTCGTTCGGTTCGGCAACTCAACTGAACTGCGTGAGGGCGACGGCGTCGGCGCAGACAAGGACACGATCTTCGCCGCCCAGATTCGGTACACCGTCGAGACGCACTTCCGCAGCCAGCGTCGCCTGCGGGACCGCGGCATCAAGGTCCTTTCCCTATTCTTCATCGACAAAGTAGACAACTACGCACCCGAAAACAGCCTGCTGCGGCGTCTCTTTGCCGATGCCTTCAACGAACTCAAACGGCTCCCTGAGAACGCACCGTGGCGGGACCTAGACCCAGATCGGGTACAGTCGGCTTACTTCGCACAGAGGAACCGGAAGGGTGGCGGCGTCGAATACATGGAGTCTTCGGGGAAGACAAAGGAGGATGAGGCCGCGTTCAACCTCATCATGCGGGCCAAGGAGCGCCTGCTGTCCTTCGAGGAACCTGTGTCCTTCATTTTCTCGCATTCTGCTCTGCGCGAGGGATGGGATAGCCCAAACGTCTTCCAAATTTGCACTCTTAACCAGACGATCTCAGAAACCAAGAAGCGTCAGGAGATCGGTCGGGGCGTGCGCTTGGCCGTGGACCAGACCGGGGAGCGTGTGCAGGACCGGACGGTCAACGTCCTGACGGTGGTCGCGAATGAGAGCTACGAACTCTACGTATCTCGTCTCCAGGCAGAAATCGAGGAGGAGTACGGCAAGGAAGGCGTACCGCCGCCCCCGCCGAACGCCCGCGAACGCGGAGAAGCGCGGCTTCGAAAAGAGTTTACCCTGCGGCCAGAATTCCAATCCCTATGGGAGCGAATACGCCCACTGACTCGTTACGCTGTGGAAATCGATACTGAGCGCCTCCTTGCCGATGTTCTGCCCGAAATCGATGCGATCAGGGTCCGCCCGCCGCGGGTAACAGTGACCAAAGTCGGGGTGGAGGTCGGTGAGGCCGACGGGTTTTCCGCTCAGATGCTGGCGGCTCCGCGGACGTTAAACGACCTCTCGGCCCTTGAGCCGCGCCCGAACCTCGTGGCGCTGATGCTCGACCTAATGGAGCACACCATGCCTCCGGTCCGCCTGACGCGGCGGACACTGCTCGAAGTGCTACGGCGTACGCAAAACCAACAGGCCGTCCTCAAGAACCCACAGGAGTGGGCGACCGAGGCAGTCAGGCTTCTGAAAGAGAAGCTGGCCGACCAACTGGTTGCGGGCATCCGCTATGAGCCGACGGGCGGAGAATACCGGATGTCGCAGTTTAAGAACGTGATCGAGAGTTGGCGCGAGTACCTCGTGCCTGCGGAACGCAGTGTCTACGACCATGTGATCGCCGAAAGCGGCCCCGAGCGCGACTTCACGGCTGGGCTGGAGCAGCGGGCCTGGGTGAAGATGTACGTTAAACTGCCAGGATGGTTCACAGTATCCACCCCGGTCGGCGACTACAACCCAGATTGGGCAATCGTCGCCGAGCGCGAGGGCGGCGACGACCTGTACCTGATCGCCGAGACCAAGAGCACCAAATCGCTCGACGACCTACGCCCTGATGAGCGCCGCAAGATACACTGCGGTCGCCGCCACTTTGAGGAAGCCCTCGGCACACTGTATCGGAGAATGACGACTGCCGCCGACCTTGACCTGGAGGCCACGTCCGACGCAGAGTGAGGTACGCCAGACTTAAGACGAGTGGCTGGTGACAGGACTGCCGTTCGGCAGGGGAGAGAGAACGTGTGACGATCCGAGAAGATGATGCGGACCGCTCGGGCAGGCCATGAGCGGCGGTGTGTGTCGGCTGGACTTTAACCCCCGTCTCTAAGCGATCCAATTCCGTGCAGAACCTAAAGCAGGAGCCGATCCGTGCCTTTAACTCAAGTTGAGTACCACAATGTTTATGCCAGCGCAGGACGCCACTTCTTGGCCCAGGCAGGCGAGTTCGCGGATGCCTTCAGCGCCATGCTGTCGGCGGCGGAAGATGAGTTTGGCCCGCGTGATCCTTCCTACACCGTTTGGAGCGTCGAGTTTGGCCGCAAAAGTCCAGGAACTGCTGGATTTGGATTCCGACATCATTTGGAAACTGCGTCAGGCAGAGCCTGGGTTTCGCCGTATCACTCCAGAATTGATCTTGCAGAAATGCCCCGCGGCATCTGAGGAATTGGCCGAGGCTCTCACCAAACGCTTTGATCGAACTGCAAATGTTTATCCCCTCGACACTGATGTTCCTCGTCCTATTTCTTTAGTTTTGACACCCACCCATTTCCAGGCATGGCGTCGGCCCTGCCGTGACTATGAACAAGATTAGTGAAAACGCAATTCCCCCGGTTGAGACTTCAACCGGGGAAATGTCTATGTTTTGCATTGACTTCTGCTCAATCCTCTGCGGGCAACTTGGCTTTCCGAACGTCAGACCGGGTATCAATGTCGTTTCCCTCCAACAGCCAGCTTGCGCCGCATTTCAGAACACGAGCCAAGACACGGATTTCGATGTCAATGACCGCTCGGCGCTTGGTCTCGATATACAGCACCTGCTGGATCGTCGGGTCCCATTCACCGTCGGTGGCGTCTGCCAGATTTCTTGATAGTTCCGCTTGGGTCAGCCCGAGTTCCATCCGACGTTCTTTCACACGCTCACCGATTTCGTTGCGATTACCGTCCTGGGTGCCAAGCCGTGGACGTAGAATGCCAGGCTTGCGCCGCTTAGGTTCCTTCTCTGTCTCCGACATATTTACTGAAGCCACTTCCTGGGGATGGCTCAGTGTAGGGCAGTCGTTGGCGCAATGGTATTTAATGTGTTAAATATGGTACAATTCCAATGGTTGCTCGGTTGAATATTCTGTCCACTGTTTCTTTTTTCACTGTGCCGCAGTTCCAACCGCTAGTAGTTGACCGAGAGGATTTTGACATGGACGATCAGCACATCACTTCGGCCATTGCCTATGGTCCTAGCAACGAACACGATTTGGAAGACCTCTCTAGCCCAGACCCTTCCGTTCGTTCCGTTGTACTCAAGCGCCTGGCAGATGCCCTCAAAGATGCCGACCCGGATGTCATGGCGCAGCGCAAAGCACAGGCCGTAGCGGCAGCCACATCTTGCTTGGCAGACCCATTCATCGATGTAATTGTCTCTGCCGTTCGACTTTTGCAGAAACTTGAATCTCCTGGACGAGCCGCTCTCCTGCTGCCACTACTTGCAGTAGACCATAGAGACGAGAGTGACAATGAAGACTCCTCAGTAAATCAAGCTGTCGTTGAAGCGTTGCTGGATGACAGCGAAACTTTGCCCTTTCTCGTCAGAGCCCTAGACCGTGGGATGCTTCACGCAACGCGAGTTTGGGAGACATTTCTGGAGAATGGCGACAAAACCTTGGTGGCAGCGAGTTATGGGGCGGCTCTCCTCCCATTTATTTTGCAGGAGGCCGAACGTGGTGACGTCGAAGCGAGCAAGATTCTTCGCCGTGAAGCGATGACACAAGTGCTGGAAAGCAGTGACGATACTGTCCACAAAACCGCCCAGAGAATTTTTGACTCTA
>JBPBQB010000279.1:0-15139 GCA_050954545.1 Janthinobacterium lividum
GGTGAGCCGACGCCTGCGGGTGAGCCGACGCCTGCGGGTGAGCCGACGCCTGCGGGTGAGCCGACGCCTGCGGGTGAGCCGACGCCTGCGGGTGAGCCTGCGCCGAGTGGTGAAACGGTGCAGCAGATCGGCGAATCCAAAGGCGGCGCACAGGGGGATGCTCCCCCGGATGAACCAGCCGACAATGCAGCAGAGTCAAAAGAGGCAGAGCCCTCTGCCGAGGAAAAAGACGCTGCATCAGAGCAGGCTACGAAGGACCAGGCGTTTCAAGAGCGCTCTGCCGCCAGAACTCAGGAAGTGCGAGATGGCGTCTCTAACCGAGTCCGTAAAGGCGACCCGAACTACGCCGCCAGCGAATTCACGCCGGCGGATGGCAACGAAATGGCCGATGGGGCAGGGGAGTATGACCCTTCTGTCAGCGGGAAGGCCGCGCCGCGCTATGGCCCGATTGATCCGGCGACGGGAGAGCGTGCGAATGCGACTGAGCCGGGAACCGGGGCGCTGGCCGATTCGACCCATCCGCTGGATGAGCCGAACCAGCATCAAGGGTCACGTGCCACAGATAGTGAAATCAAGCAGATGGAAGCATTCCAGAGAGATTTGGATGCGAACCCGAACATGCGCGGCACGCAGGATATTTATTCCGACTGGCGCGATCCGTGTTCAAGCTGTAAAGATGCAGCCGAACAATTTAATGACGATAACGCAGGCCGAGCGCGTGTCCGAATCCACAGTCCCAGCGGAGAAGTCTTTGACAAAGGCGGGGAGCCGTTAGACAAAGCCCCGGAAAGCGCGTCAGAAGGCGATCCTCTGACCCAGATCGGCACCCGCCCTGGTGGCATGGCCGGGGAAGCGCCTCCCGAACAATCAGAAAGCGGCGGTGCAAGTGCAGACGCTTCCGAGGAGTCAGCCGGAGACAGCGATCCGACTGTGAAGTTCGGTGACAGGCCCGGCGGCGAGATAGAAAAAGATACGGACGCAAGTGCCGAAGACGCGAGTGCCGAAGACGCAAATGCTAAAGACACGGATGCTAAAGAAACAAGTGCCAAAGACGCGAGTGCGGAACCCAAGGCCGTAGATCCGGAGACCCTTGCCGCACGTCAAGCCAAAGCGCGTGAGTTTTATCAGAAAGCCGGCTGGAGTCCGGAAAAGATTGACCAGCATATGGCGGGCATTGACTTTACCAAGCCGGTCGATGTGGTTACTCTGCCGGAAGGCACACCGCTTGACCAATGGGTCCATCCCAAGTACGGGCTTGGAAATTACTATTCCGATCCCGGTACCTCCGCCTCACAACTGGGAATATGGCAGGGGGAGCGTGTCCAGACTGCCTTCAAGACAACTCAGGACATTCAGGCGCTTCGTTCGACGGCAAACCCTGTCATGGATACGTGGTCGGACCCCGGCCCCCCTGCGGTGTCTCACGCCACAGACGGCGGCGGGACTCAGTATTTCACGCTGCCGACCACACCAGGAACATCGTTTGTCGCACCAAGATAAGAGGAAATGATATGACCAGAATTGAAATCTTCCAGCAGGCTCTGGATGGATGCCGGAAGATCGGGCAGCAGTTCCCGGATAATCCACTCTTGAAGTCCGCACAAATACAAATGCAATACCTGATCGATCTGGAGTCGGGAAAACGTCAGGACCGTGAGCGACTGAGCGAAATCAACATCGGCTTGATCGCGGTTCGTGAGATTGAAGGGGTCGATGACGACCTCGCAAACTGGATCTATGAGCGTGTCTGCCCTGCGGTTGAAGAGATGAAACGAGAAGGATGACATGATCCAGGCACTGCTTGACGATTATATCGAAACGCTGCACTTCTCCCCAGATGGCACAACGCTGATCTGCGCCCAGACTAACAGGGACATCTCTGTGTGGGGTACTGCGGAAGGACTGGAACAGTCCTATGCGTTCTCAACCGGCTTGAAAAGGCTGTATGGGACTGCTTTGTCTTCAGACGGAACGCATCTTGCCGCAGCAGGCGAGGGGCCGCTTCGAGCGTGGAAATTGGCGTTGGAAGGGCAGGAGAACGTACTGGAATTGGAACAGGGCTTTTCCGATGATTACCTTGCTTCCGCAGTCTTTTCACCGGATGGGACACGCCTGCTGGCGGCAGGAAATTCTGAAGAGCTTCATGTCGTGAACCTGGGATCGACTTCCATTGAACAGGATAACGGGCCGGGAACCGACGAGGACGCAGAAGAAGGGTTCTGGCTCCGTGAGCGGACGTCTTCCCTTGTCTTTCATCCCAACAAGCAAACCCTGATGGCGACTTCAAGCAGCCAGGGCGGCTCGGCAGTCTTGTTCTGCGACCTTCATTTCGATCAAAAAGGCTATTTTCTTACTGAGCGCAATGACCTGACTGTGAAGCTTCCCGCCGATGTCCTGTCCCCGGCGGCATTCAGCCCGGACGGACGCTTTTTCGCCTTCGCGGATTGGGATATGCATCTTTACCAGTTCCCAAGCCGGCAGCGTGTCGTTTCGTTCGATATACAAGGGAAACAGCGCATGGGTGCGCTGCCGGACCGTGGCAGTGCCAACGTGAACGCATTCTGGTCGAACGCGCTGTTTACTCCTGATGGACGAACATTGATTGGCGGTTCACCCGGCGGTCAGATCTTCCTGTGGGACGTTCCTACCGGCGCTCTGCGTCAGACTTTGACCGGCCACACAGACGGTATTCTTGCCCTGGCTATGAACTCGTCCGGCACACGTCTGGCCTCGAGTGGCCGCGACAAAACGCTGCGGCTCTGGCAGATAGACGCGGTGGGTCGGTAATGATGACTTGGATGCTCTCGCTGCCGGAGCCGGTTCGTTTAGGGCTTGCCTACGTGTTCGTCCTGCTCCTGCCGGCAGCTTTCTTGGCTCTCTGTGCCCCTGTCGTGCGGCGGAACCCACCGCCGCCGTCAGGTGTTCGGGGAAGACTCCTGAACGGCACCATCGTCGGTCTGCCACTGTGCCTTGTTGTCTGGCTGGCTCTTCGAATTTCTCCTGCCGTGCTTGCCGGGTGCTTGATTGCTGCCGCTGTTTTTTTGCTGATCCCGGTCGTGCTCAACAGTTTTGTTTCCCGGCGCACAGGCCAGAAACTGCCGGCTCTGCCTCTCTCCGTTCGTCTTGCCGTGGCACTGATCGTCCCCTTGTTTTTCCTCTGCGCCGATGTCGTCGCTTCTCTGCTAAGGGTTCACTTCCCCCATATCTTTGCCCCGCTGTGATCCGTGCTACTCCCCCTGACTAAGCTTTCGGCAGGAGGTACGGTTCACCAGGGGGGCGGGCAGGATGATCTGCTGGTAGCTTTGAGACGCTTCGGTCCGAGAACCGAGGCGCTTGAGCATTAGCTTGGCTGCCGCCTTTCCCATGGCCTCAAACGGCTGCTCCACACTTGTTAAAAACCCTCGCGCCGCGTAGCGGTCAATGTTGCCGTGGCCGATGACGCTGAGGGTCTCGGGGACGTGGATGCCGTTCGCTTCTGCGACTTTGATAAACTCATGTGCGATAAAATCATTGCTCGTAAAGAGAGCAGTCGGCGGCTCGGCAAGTGAATAAAGGTGCTCGAATGCTTTTTCCATCCGCTGCCCGTCCCAGTCCAAATGCACGATCAGCTCCTCTGAAATCGGAACGCCACGGACAGTGTGTGCGAGTCGATAACCCTGTGCCCGCTCCAAGATCGTCGAGAATTTCCCTGGGTCCATCAGGTGGGCAATGCGCGTGTGCCCCTGATCGATCAAAAAATCGACCGCTGATTGAGAGCTTTCGACGTCGTCGATCCCCACGAAGTCGCATTCCAGGCCCGGTGGATGCCGGTCGATAAACACGACTGACGTTTCAGGATAGCGGCGTAAAACTTCCTGCACTGTTTCTTCGTCGCTGAAATGCCACCAGATCAATCCGACCGCTCCACCTTCAAGCGCGGTCTGAACTGCCTGGGCTTCACGGCGCAGAACTTCGGGCCGATCCTTGTGAAACGTGTCCAGGAACGTCAAACGATAGGGACTCTCCATATCCGCCAATACTTTGTGGATGCCTGAAACGACCGACAGACCTCCAGGGAACACCGGATTTGAGGGTAACACTGCCGCAATCGTTTGAACTGCGGTGACTCTTTCCTCGGGCGCACGCGTAAAAGGGGGATCCGCCAGAGGCGCGTCGCCTGAGAAAGCCACAAATGGCCGCCGGTAATGGGACTTTTCCAGCAGTCCCTGCTCGATCAGCTCCGCATAGGCCATTCGGGCAAGGCGACGGCTGACTCCAAACTCTTCGGTCAGGGCGCGTTCCGTCGGCATACGTGCGCCAGGCGCATAGATCCCATTCTTGATGCGCCCCTCAATGAGAGATGCCACGGCGGATACCGAGAAGTTGGCGGTTGCTTTATCTGTCATAGCGGAATTGCTTTGTTTCTGACTGAATATAGAGGCCTGCGAAGTATACTTGGTCTCTTATTCTGTATAATATCCCAAATGGTACGTATTGTCAATACTGCACTCTATTTTTTGGTGTCATGTGCAATTATTTTGACACAAGACGTCAAATATAGTGGAATACGTGTTGACTTTTCTATTTTGCCATGATATAATCCTGAAAATGGTTCTTAAATTATCAAATGGTCCGTTTTATTTCGCCGGTATTTGGACACACATGATACATAAAGAACAAAATTGGGGTATGTTCGATGGCGTACCCACAACCGCAAATGGAGAATATCATTGAAGAACGCAAATCGAAGAGGTTTTACGCTTATTGAGCTGCTCGTCGTTATCGCGATTATCGCGATCCTGGCAGCCATTTTGTTCCCGGTCTTCCAGAAAGTCCGCGAGAATGCTCGCCGCGCCTCCTGCCAGTCCAACGAGAAGCAGCTCGGTCTGGCAATTATTCAGTATCAGCAGGATGCTGATGAGAAGTTCCCTTCGGGTGTTGATCTTGCATCCAATGGCGGCGAAGGGGCTGGTTGGGCCGGTGAGATTTATTCCTACACCAAAAGCACAGGCCTCTACAAGTGCCCGGACGACTCTTCATCTAATAGTGCGGCATCCAACTATCCGGTTTCATATGCTTTCAACGCAAACCTTGCTGGAGGAGGTCCAACGGGAGCAATTGCGTCAGTGAATGCACCCGCTTCTACGGTGCTTCTCTGTGAAGTCCAGAACGACATCACCGCACTCAACGATCCTGACAATGAGGAAGGCGTAACTCAGACTTACGCTTTCCGGTCGGCGGCGGCGGATGGTTTGGATGCCAACCTTGATCCTTCTAAATCACCCAATGACATCTCGAACTCTTATAGTGGCAAATACCAGTACGAGAGCCCAGAAACCCGGTACGCAACCGGCCCGATGGGTGGTATTGCTCCCGCCAGCGCCGCCGATTACACCGGAACGACCGGCATTCATACCGATGGCTCCAACTTCCTGGCAGCGGACGGACATGTGAAATGGCTTCGAGGAGTTGCAGTTTCTCCAGGTCGTTCGGCTGCGGCTGCTACATCGGCGCAGGCAACCGATCCGGCGGGCACGTATGGTGCCAATACGAATGCCGCCGGCACGGGCAACTTGGGTAACTTCAACCTGACTTTCAGCCCTGTTTAGTTCTGAGGCTTAAGCCGTTTAAGTAGAAGACACACGAAAGGGCGGGTGCATTTGCACCCGCCCTCTCCTAAGTTTTAGTCTCGTGAGTTCCATAACGGACAGTAAGTAAAATCGAAAGCAAAGAAGCAATGATCAATTGGATACGCAACGCCGCTAGAGAAGCATTTCCGGCGTCAATTGCCGGCGCGGCGCTTTTTGCCTTGACCGCCGGATGCAGCAAGGCTCACGCACCGGTTTCACAAGTGAATGTGGAGGCGGCTGCTCCGGCCCCAGCCTCGGCGGAAGAGACAACGTCGCGCTGGCCGGCGTCATCGATAATCTACACACTTTACCCGGAGATTTTCTCGCCGCAGGGCAGCTTCGCCGGGGTAACGGCCCAGCTCCCACGCTTGAGAGCTATGGGAGTGACCATCGTCTGGGTAATGCCGGTGACGCCGATCGGCCAGGCGATCAACGGCCATCCGTCGGTGGATAGCCCGTATGACGTCCATGATTACTACGCCATCAACCCGAAGTACGGCACAGGAGCCGATCTGCATACGCTGATCTCGAAGGCGCACATGCTGGGAATGAAAGTCATTCTGGACGAAGTGCTGAACCATACCGCCTGGGACAATGCGCTCATCACTCAGCACCCGGAATACTATGTTCACAGTGACGGCAATAAGCATAACCCGGCATCGATCAAGATGGCGTTTAACTACAGTGATGTCGCTCAACTCGATTACACCAACCCTGAGCTGCGGGCGTACATGACAAAGATGCTGCTGTCCTGGATGACTCAGTACAAGGTCGACGGCTTCCGGTTCGACTCCGCGAACAACCCGGATGGTCCGGGGCGTTTGATCCCCGCCGACTTCTGGCAGCAGCTTGGTCAGAGCCTGCGTCAGACCAAGCCCGATGTCCTGATGCTCGGAGAAGAGGAAACCCCGGACCTGGCGCTGAAGCCGTTCGCATTAGACTACGCCTGGCGCATGTATGATCCTGCTGGACATGGGGCATTGAAGAACGCCGCCGACGGCGGCGATGCCTCTCAGGTGGAGACGGCCTGGCAGAGTCAGGTCAAAGATTTCCCGGCGGGCATGACGCATATGTCGGTGCAGGATGACTGGGATACCCCCCGCGATGTCAACTCCTTCGGTGGCCCAGCGGGCGCGATGGCCGTCGCCGTGTTCAACTTCACCGATACGGGTGTCCCGCTGATCTACAACGGCATGGAGATCGGCAATTCGGCAGAGGCGGCAAACCCGCACTCACCTATCAAGTGGACGAGCGGCGATCCACGCTTTCCGAGCTTCTACCATGATCTGATTGCATTGCGCCAGGCAAATCCGGCCTTCACATCGGGCACGATGACATGGCTGCCGAATGCCGCGTCCCGGCAGGCCTTGACTTATGTCCGAACCGGGGGCGGCTCCCAATTTCTGGTAGAGATCAATCTGACCCCGACAGCCGCCAGTGGACGGATCAATGCCGCCCTGGGCTCCGGCTGGAAACAGGTGCCGGTAGCCGGGATACAATCCGGCGTCGCTCCGGCGCTGCTGCCGCAAGTCTCCCTGCCGCCGAAAAGTTTTGCACTCTACCAGCGTCCTTTCCATGAAAACACACCCGCTATCGCAGTGCAGGCCGCTCAAAGTAAGACGCAGGCAGGGGGCGTCCAGGACGATGCAAGCGATCCCGCCTATGCTCAGGGCTACAAAGCCGGCGAGAACGGCGGCACTGGTTTTGCTCCGTTCAAAGTCGTCTCGACTGGCCTTGCTGGTACGTTTGTTTATACGGCGACGGAGTCGGAAGGGAACACGGGCACACCGCCGCCGGACACGATTGACACAAGCGGAAAGTCATTCGGCCTTTTTGCTCAGAGCGCAGGCGCTTCCATCACGATCACGCGTGGGTTCACCGCTCCATTTACTGCTCCGAGCAGTACGTTCTCACTGGACTTCGTAAGCGGCTTTAATGAGGACGGCACCTCCGGCGTGGCGCTGACGACGGCGGACGGCACGGCCGGAAGCTTCGTTTTCCATGGCGGCGGCACGGGTGTCCTGTTCAACGGAGCCTCGACAGGAATCGGCTTTGTCCCCGGCGCTTCCCATTTGGTCTACACTCTGACTTCTCCGACAACCTATTCGCTCAAGGTCACCGGCGCGGATAACTTCACCGGCACGGGCACGTTCAAAGGCCCGATCACCGGCTTTCAGGTGCAGCAGACAAACTCAGGCTCAACCAAGCCTGACCACAATGCCTACTTTGACAACCTTCGGGTGGGGCACAACTGATGATTAATCAAGACATATCTCCCGCAATGGCGGAAGCCGCGATGGAAGCGGAAAAGCGCCCGCTACGGCTCGGCGAGCTTGCCAATATGAACTTTGGATACATCGGTATCCAGTTCGGCTGGGGCCTGCAAATGGCGAACATGGCAGCGATCTACACGAAGCTGGGCGCTCACCCCGAGAACATCCCGCTTCTGGGTCTGGCCGGTCCCGTCACGGGCCTACTAATCCAGCCAATCATCGGGGCCATGAGCGACCGTACCTGGAGCGCTCGATTTGGACGGCGGCGGCCTTACTTCTTAGCAGGCGCTATTCTCGCTTCGATTGCCCTGTTCATCATGCCGTCTTCACCGGCCCTCTGGGTGGCTGCGACAATGCTTTGGGTGCTGGATGCCAGTGTCAATGTCAGCATGGAGCCGTTTCGGGCGTTTGTCGCCGACAAGTTGCCGCCAAGCCAGCGGGCAGTCGGTTTTCTGGTGCAGAGCTGCTTTATCGGGCTGGGAGCGACTCTCGCTAATATCATGCCCTGGGTACTGCACCATTTAGGCGTTGTCTCGGAAGCCGCGAATGGGGTGCCGCTGTCGGTGCTGTTTTCGTTCCGGGTGGGAGCCGCCGTGTTCCTGCTGGCCGTGCTGTGGACGGTTCTGCGGACCCGAGAAGATCCTCCCGTCAATCTGGTAGCCTTCGAGCGGCACCGGCAGGAAACCACGGGGATTGCGGCAGGGGTGCAGGAGATTATCCACGCGATCAAGGTCATGCCGGTGACAATGAAGCAGCTTTTCCCGGTGCAGTTCGCGACCTGGTTCGGCCTGTCCTGCTTCTGGGGGCTGTTTACCCTTGCGGTTGCCGGCAACGTATTTCACGCACCTGACAACAAATCGCCGCTGTTTGACCGGGCGACCGAATGGTCCGGTGTCTGCATGGCCTCGTATTCTGTGATCTGCTTCTTGGTTGCTCCGCTGATGCCGGGTGTCGCGGCATGGCTCGGGCGGCCAAAGCTACACGCTCTTTCGCTTGGGATCGGCGGTCTCGGCCTGCTGACAATCCCCTTTATCCACACTCCTCTGCTGCTGCTGCTGCCGATGGCGTTGTTTGGTATCGCGTGGGCGTCGATTCTCGCAATGCCCTATGCTATCCTCTCCCTGGCGCTGCCTTCGGAGCGGGTCGGCGTTTACATGGGCATCTTCAACTTGTTCATTGTCATTCCGCAGATGGTTTACTCGCTGGGAATGCCGCTGGTAATCAAGTATATCTTCCACAGTCAGGCGCTTCCAACGCTCGTTGTCGGCGCGGTCTGCTTCCTAATCGCCGCACTCCTGGCAACCCGCGTCGTCGAAGTTGCGCCTCTGAGTGCAGACGAGCCTGCCGCCTGACAATCGCGTATTATCGATGCGTACCGTCAAAACAAAAAGACTGCCAAGATACAACATCTTGACAGTCTTTTTTGTTAATAAAGCACACTTAAGCGGGGATGACGAGACTTGAACTCGCGACCTCTGCCGTGACAGGGCAGCGCTCTAACCAATTGAGCTACACCCCCCAGAGGGGAGTGGCTTTACTTTGGAGAATATACCCGGCAGTGGCAGCGGATGTCAAGAGTGCGGCAAAACTTTTTGCGTTTGACTTAACTGCTGCCGTGCAGTCTGGACTGCGCCTTCTGCTGGGGAGTGCAGCGGCTTTGTCAGGACTGCCAACGGTGCGAAGCGGCGTAGGGAGCGCGTGAACACGTCGGTAAGCGCCTCCCCGGCCTTCCAAAGACCGCCGATCTGGACGACTGCGAAACTGTCAAGGTCTCCTGCGAAGAGCCGCTGCGTGACACCGGACGTAATATGCGCTAGTGCCCCGCCCGCCCGCATGAGCAGGCCAAAGGCGACCGGGTCAGCGTCTTCCTGCGCGGCTTCGGCCACAACACGAGACAGCCCGGCGATAGAGACGCGGCTGAGGCTGCCTCCATAAACACCGGGAACGATCTCGGACAAAGAAGTCAGGCCCAATGCAGCCAAAATGCGCTCCGTGAGCGATGTCTGTGGCCCCGTTCCATCAGCCGCCTGAAGCACTGCGGCGAGAGCCCCCCGGCCCGCGCCGTAGCCGCTGCCTGAGTCGTCGATCATATAGCCATACGCGCCTGTTCGATGGGTTTCCCCCGATGCGTTCTGACCATAAGCTGCTGAACCGGTTCCTGCAATGACAATCACGCCGGGAGCGCCGTCGGTCGCACCAGTCAGCGCAATGGCATAATCCGGCTCGACAGAGACTATGGCATTGGGAAACGCTTTTTGCAGGCCGCTGAGAAACTGTGCCCGACGGTCGCTATAAGAGACCCCGGCGACCCCGGCGCAGATCGACATAATCTCTGCGTGGCTTCGTCCAGCCTGCTGAAGAGCATCGTCCGTGGCGGCCAATGCGGCGGCCAATGCTTCAGGCGGCGTAACAGCCGCCAGGTTGCAGGCCCCTGCAAGGCCGGTGCCGAGTGTTGACCCGTCCAGGCTTGCCAGCGCCGCACGGGTTTGTGTTCCCCCCCCGTCCAATCCCAGCACAAGCCCGCTCATGCTGTCACTCCTGCAAGATGGCTGGTGTCGTTCAGCAAAGAAACGCGGCTGTCCGTCAGCGAACGGAAATCCAGACGGCTGAGCGAGGCATTGTCCAAATGCAGATGCAGGAGGGTGGGGAGAGGTGCCTGCAGGGCTTCCAAAAGCAGCGCCCGACTCGACCCGCCGTGTCCGACCACCAGCACTGTCTTGTCAGCGCCCGGATGCTCTTCCAGAATATGGCGCAATACAATAGCCATCCGTTCCCGGACTTGGGGCCAGGCTTCCCCGCCCGGCACGACCGCTTCCAGATCACGCAGGGTGTGATACCGGTGCCATAGCTCCGCGTAATCCCGCTCTAAGTCAGCCCCCGTCAGCCCTTCCCAGTCGCCGTATCCTTTTTCGCGCAGCCCCGGCAACTGCCGGACTTCAAGCCCATGCTGCTCCGCTACCGGCGTAGCAGTGGCTAATGCCCGAGACAGATCACTGGAATAGACCGCGTTGATCTCGGTGTCACGCAGACGATGTGCTAATGCCTGCGCCTGCGCCTGTCCAAGCGTACTGAGGGGAATATCGGCCCAGCCCTGCACACGCCCAATCGCGTTCCATTCGGTTTCTCCATGACGGGCCAGCAGAATGTGGGTCAAGTGGTCGGCCTCTCTTAGCGCACCTGTGCGCCGGGCAGAACTGCACTCGGATCGGCGGGATGGAGCAGGATGGCGTGACCTTCGGCGTCGGTGGCAGCCATGAGCATTCCCTGTGACTCGAAGCCGCGCATCTTGCGCGGGGCTAGATTGGCGACGACGACGATCTTGAGGCCGACCAGCGACTCGGGCGCATAGGATTCAGCAATGCCTGCCAAAATCTGACGCGGCGTTTCTTCGCCGATGTCGACGGTCAGGCGCAAAAGTTTGGTCGCGCCTTCGACCCGGTCGGCGGTCTTGATCTCGCCGATCTTAAGCTGGATTTTGGCGAAATCGTCAATCGTGATTGTCGCAACGGCGGGCAAAGCGACGCTTGGTTCAGACAAAACCGGCGGTGCCGGGGGCGTATTCTCTTCCATCTTCGGAGTTTTTTCTTTCTTCGGTGTTAGGATATTCTTGGTGTCGATTCGTGGGAAGATCGGCTGGGCCTCTTCGGTTCGTGTGCCTGCTGTCAAACCGCCCCAGCGCGTTTCGGCGTTCCAGTCAGTCAGCGGTGAACTGCTCAGGCCAAGCTGTCGGCGGATCACTCCGGCGACATAGGGCAGGAACGGGGTCAAATAGACACTGACTATTCGGGTTGTCTCCAAAGCCGCGTAAAGGGCATCGGCGACACCTTCCGTGTCACCGGCTTTGTGCAGCTTCCAGGGCGCGGTCGTGTCGATTGCGCCATTACCCGCATCGATCAGCTTCCAGATCGCCGCGAGTGCCGCGCCGGGATCAAGGGCCAGCATCGCTCGCTCGACATCCTGAGTTACTTCCCGTGACAGCGAGGCCAGCAGCCCCTCAGAAGTCCGCGCGGCGCTGCCGCTCGGAACCACGCCGCCTTCGTATTGGGCCAGCATCTTCAGCGTTCGATTGAGCAGATTGCCAAGCTTGTTGCACAAATCAGGATTGTAGCGCTTCTCGACAAGATTGTCCAGGGAGAACTCAGCATCGGACGTGAACGAAATATCGCGCAGCAGATAATAGCGCAGCGCATCTTTGGCGACTTCTTCGTCTGCGCCACTACGTTCGATTAAGTGCTCAACGACTTCCTGCGGGGTGGGGATATTGCCTTTGGACTTGGAGCCTTTTTCGCCGCCGATCAGCCACCAGCCATGTCCGAGTACTGTTTTGGGAAGCGGCAGGCCGAGGCCCATCAGCATCGCCGGCCAGAGGGTAGCGTGGAACCGGGTGTAGATCTCTTTGCCGACTAAATGGACATCGGCGGGCCAGATCGAGTCCCAGGCCGCGTTGTCCGGCCAGCCTGTTGCGCTTAAATAGTTAATGACCGCATCGAACCAGACGTAGATCACCTGCGAACTGTCGCCCGGCACGGGAATACCCCAGCCTGTGTTGCGGCGGGAAATGACGACATCGCGCAGGCCGGTCTTGATAAACGCCAGCACTTCGTTCCGGCGCGTGTCGGGCTGAAGGAACTCCAGGTGGCTTTCGATATGGCTCAGAAGACGGTCGCTGTAGGCAGACAGCTTGAAGTAATAATTATCTTCAATGACACGCTCGACAGCCGCGCCGCTCTCTTTGGCCCGTCCGTTTTCAACTTCCGAGTCGAGAAAAAACGTCTCATCACTGACCGAGTACCAGCCTTCATACTTGCCTGCGTAGATGTCGCCCTGTGCTTGAAGTCGCTGAAACACTTCCGTCACGACCGCAATATGCCGTGGTTCGGTGGTCCGAATAAAGTCGTCATTCGAGATATGCAGGTAGTCCCAGCAGTCCCGAAACCGTTGAGAAACACTATCCGCAAATGCCAGTGTGTCTAATCCTGCTTTCGCAGCAGCAGCAGCGACCTTCGGCGCATTTTCATCCGTGCCGGTCAAAAAGAACGTTTTGTCCCCGCGAAGCCGGTGGAACCGCGTCAGGGCATCACAAAGCAAAGTCGTTGTCGCCGAGCCGACATGAGGAACGCCATTGACATAATAGATAGGTGTCGTGATATAAAAGGTCTTGTCTTGGTCCAAAATACTGTCCTGGGTGGGAGATACCGTTATGTTACCCCATTTCCGGCTCATCCCTCTTGTAGTTTCCTCTCACGGAGTTATGTATAATGGAAGCGATGTCCGTCCCGAGTAAGCCCCCTTACCAGTTACAAAAGGGGAGGTAGGATACGCGCCATCCTCAAATGCTCCGGTAATCGTCAATGTTTTTCCAGGATCTGTGCCTTTTATTGTCAACTGATTTCGGGTTGCAAGGGAGCTGAAGGACGAACTGCAGGGGGCAACTGTGCTTGGGTAGATCACACAATGAAAACTGGCCGGCAGTCGTGAAAGCCCGCCATCGTCAAAAGTCACATCTTGACTTCCAGTTGAATACTGAGCGACGAGGGAGAAGCAAAATCCAGTGCCGGACGGACATTGGATTTTGCTGATTGCGACACTTTGGTAAACACTGGTTGTCAGATGGTCATAAGCTTCCACAGGTGTCAGCAGACCAATCGGCAAAATCTGGGCCGTGACAACCACGGCAACGCTGCCGGAAAAGACAAATTGGCTCAGACGCCGAATAGAGGAGGGAAGAGGGGCGGGTGCAGTCTGCGGCTCCTGGTGACGAAGCGATGCCATCCCGAGCCCCAGAATGGTCCAGAAGAAGAAAGAAGCTTCAGGAAACTGCCACGAGGGACTTGCCAGCGCATCCACGCACTGACCCGCCAGAGCACTGAGGCTTGCTATTAAGATGATACTCTGTTCGTTTAGTCTCAGCCTGCTTGTTCGCAGTCGGTGCACGCTCTGAGCCACAAACGCAATCAGCGCGGCGAGATACAGACAGAGACCAATCCCGCCGATTTCAGACGCCGTCTGCAAGTAAAAGCTGTGCGCTTGCTGGGTCAATGAGGCATGGGCCGCCGGGGCCAGAGGACCACCCGCGTGAGTCCAGCGCCACTGTTCGCTCGGATACCGCCCGAGTCCGATTCCAATGATCGGATGTGCCGCGATCAGCCGCCCCGTACCGTGCCATATCTCCAGTCGGCCCTGCCAGCCTTCATCTTGAGACAGAGCTGTCAGAGTTGCAGTCCGCGAAGTCAGCGCACTCCGCTGGTCGGTGGGCCCAGCCAGGAACCAGGCGGCATCCAATCCGATCATCAAAACAAGAATGGGAATAAGAATAACGCGCCAGCGGTAAGGACGATCCGGGGAACGACGGAGCCAGAGCCAGCCGAAGACGAGCGCCGCCGCGACCAATCCCGCCCAGGCACTGCGGGTCTGGCTAAGAAGCAGGCAAAGCGTCCCCGCCGTGAACGCCGCCAACGCCCCCCAGCGCCAGAGCGACTGCGGCGAAGTCAGCGCGATCCCTGCGGAAAAGGGAAGCAGCAACAGCAGGACACTGCCATAAAGCTGATGGTCGTGATATGGTCCGACCATGCCGCTCTGCGCCGACGCTCCGCTGTCTAATATCCCGGCCAGTGCCATCGCCCCGAGCAGCGTCACCAGAAACTGCCCGGCCAGCACGGTACGCCGCAGAGACCATCCTATTGCCAGTGCAAGGCCGATGCCCGCACTCCATCTGAGAGCCTCCGTCAGCGCCGCCTGCGCCCAGGGTGTTCCCAGACTGCGGCTTGCCGAGAGTAAAATCCAAATCAGCAGACACACCAGCCAGAACTCCGGCCTGCTGGCTATCGCAGAAATTGTGCGCGTCACATTCCCTTGTCTCATGCTTTTGCTCCCTCCCTGGATGCGTGTCAATCTGTTTCAACTGTATGCTGTTTCAGTATAACACAAAAGTAAGCCGCCTTGTCAAGCATATTTGCATCGGGTAGAATGGTGGTTGAGGGGCCAGGCATGATCAATCAAGAATCTCGGCGCATTTATGGGCAGCTCGTCCGGCAGTTTATTAGCGGCAGGATGACTAACGAGGAGTACGAGCAAAAATATGAGGAAATTGACCTCAAAGGAGAAGACATGGCTGTTGCTGAGATCTATCAGCAGGTCTGGCTGCTTTATGATGACATCGAGACCCATCGGATGACAGACAAGCATCGTTTAAATGATGCTGGGCGTCGCCAGATTGCACAGATTGTTCTTTTTCTCAATTCTGATAAAGAATACCAA
>JBPBQB010000254.1:0-14818 GCA_050954545.1 Janthinobacterium lividum
TTCCTACCCCTCTCCCACGCAGTGGGGGCAGGGGTCGACGCGAAGCGGCGGGGGTGGGGGCCCAGTCTTTTCCAAGAATTAAGAATATTCATGCCTTTTGACATTATCACGCTGGGTGAAGCATTAATCGACTTGCCTGCCACCCAATCCGGCGTTTCTTTGACAGATGCACCTGGGTTCACCAAAGTTCCGGCGGGTGCTCCCGGCAATGTCGCGGCGGCTGGGGCGGCGTTAGGTCTGCAAGTCGCGTTTGTCAGCAAAGTTGGCGATGACCCGTTTGGCCGGTGCCTTATCCAGTATTTCAGTGGTCTCGGCGTCGATACCAGTCATGTCATTCAAGACAAAGCGGCGCGGACCGGCCTCGCGTTTGTCTCGGTCATGCCGGATGGCGACCGGGACTTTCTTTTTTACTTTGATCCCGCCCGTGATTTTGCCCTGCGGGCTGATGAGCTTGACTTTGACTGGCTGGGCACAACGCGGGTTCTTCACTACGGCAGCATCTCACTCATTGCCGAGCCAAGCCGGAGCGCGACATTGGCGGCGGCGGTATACCTGAAAAAGAGCGGCAAAGCAGTCTGCTCTTATGATCCCAACTTGCGTCCCTGGCTCTGGCCGGATTCCGATGCGATGCGTCAAGGTGTCCTGCTTGGCTTCGAGGCTGCGGACATTGTGAAGATCAGCGTAGAGGAGCTGCTTTTTCTGTATCCTGCTGCGTCCGAGGAAGCCTCGGCCATCGGCAATTTACTGGGCGATTACCCGAATCTTCGGCTTGTCGCCGTCACTGACGGGGAACGAGGCTGCCGAGGCTATACGCGCGGCGGCGGCATTGCAGACGTTTCAGGGTTTGAAGTTGCTTTCGTAGATGCGACCGGAGCAGGGGACTCGTTTATGGCAGGCCTGCTGGCTTTTCTGCTGCGTCAGGGGCCGGACTTAAACGTCACATTGGATGCTGCTGTTGGCTCGATTTTACCGGAAGCACTGCGGTATGCCAACGCCTGCGGCGCATTGGCGACTACTCATCTAGGCGCAACTCCGATCGCACTGACCGACAGTGCAATTCAAGGCCTGTTAGGAACCAGCAAATGATTACGATTGATCTGAACGGCAAAAATGCTCTGATAACCGGCGGTACGCGCGGCATTGGGCGGGCGATCTCCCGGAGGCTTGCAGAAGCAGGGGCAAACACTCTGGCAGTTTGGCAGGGCGATCAAGAGGCCGCAAACGTGTCTCTTGCCGAGCGGCAGGCATTCGGCACGGGGACGCACAGCAATTACCAGGCAGACATTGGGGACGAAACGCAGATCGACGCGTTGATGGCTCATGTCCGGGCCAGCTATTCAGATGGGCTGGATATTCTTATACTCAATGCAGGAATCGGGCTGGGAGGCAAAGTCACGGAGATCGAGCCTTCCGCGTGGCGTCGGATGCTGGATGTCAACCTGGGTTCCGCATTTTTGTTGTCACGCGGCCTTGTTCCCGCCATGCGCCGGGGGGGCAGCATCGTGGCGATTGGAAGTGGTTCCGGGCATGATCCGATCCCCGGGCTGGCTTTTTACGGGGCATCCAAAGCGGCACTGAATATGTTTATCGCTGATCTTGCTCAGGAAGTCGGACCAAACGGTATTCGGGCAAATGTTGTTTCGCCGGGTTCAACCGATACGTCGTTTCAGGAGAATGCACCGAAGCCATCGGAAAAGATAAACAGCACAGCGAATAACGCCCTTCAGAGGCGGGGGGTGCCTGATGATATGGCAGGAGCCGTTTTGTTCCTGTGCAGTGATCTGTCGGGATTTGTGACGGGGCAGGCCATTCGGGTCAACGGCGCAGCCTTATGAAAAGTTAGAGGTTTTCGCGCAAACGGCCATTCTGCTCGGAGGTTTGAGGAGTTTCGACTGAGCTGACCATTTTTTCGCGGCTCTCTGCGAGCACCGAAGCAGCCTGCGCTTTCCAGTCCTCAGTGCGGCCTGCGAATTGTTCGACAAGCCGTTTTCCCTGCGGCGTGGAGAGGAGAAACACGACGGCACCGGCTGCGGCGGCAAGCAAGAGGGCGGCTGCGGCGGCTGCCCCGGACGGTTGTTCGCGCTGGTTGAAATCAGTCATCGTGCTACTTTTCTTGTTATTCTTCTTCGGTCGCGGCTTGCAGCTCGAAGAGCCGGGAAAGATTGTGGGCGCGGGAGAAGATCTCTGGCGTGACAGTCTCGCCGCTGCGGATCAGGGGAAAGCCGAGATAGCCGAGAACGTCCCGGTGAGCGACCCGGCCAATGATGGGATCGACATAGCCGATAATGCTGGTTCCCTGCGGCAGAGCCGAATTGCTCTGAGCACTGGTTCCGGTCGTGCCGGCAGGTGTTCCAGTCACGTTCTTTGATATTTTATTTGCCATAAGTTGTTGAGGGAAGATTAAGAGACTTCACTGAGGCTGTGTGCAAGCGTCATAATCGTATCGAAACGACCTAATTTAAGCACCCGCTCCGGCTGACGGCCTGGGGCCAGGAGAATGCTGAGTGTTCGCCCTTCGGGAGACAGCTTTTTGCGGGCTTCGACGAGGAGTGCCAGGCCGGCACTGTCAATAAAATCTACTTTGCTGAGGTCTACAATGACCGATAGTTTCTCTGCATCGCCAACTGCGGCCAGCAGAGCTTCCCGAAGCTGAGGGGCGGTGGTCAGGTCAACTTCGCCGACCGCTTCAATGACAGTGCCCGCGGTTTCCCGTCGATGGCTTACAACTAACTGCGCTGCGTTCAATGGCTAAACACTCCCGCGTCAAAAATCTTATATTGAAAAACTCTTACTCAAAATCTCTTGTCGGCTGATTATACCAGGAATTGCAGGAAATTCCACAAGCAAAGTAAATAAGTACTCTATGAAAAGCAACAAAAACTGCACCGAACTCACTTGGTTAGGCCATGCCGCGTTTCTATTGGAGAGCACTAAAGGCACTCGAATACTTTTTGACCCCTATCATGCTCCGGATGTCGGTAGCTATGAGCCGATTAATGTCGAAGCTGACATCGTTTTAGTAAGCCATCTGAATCCGAAGTATCATAGCCACTGGGAGGCTGCACTTGGCAGTCCAACGCGGCTCAATGGTCTGGATCTTGCTGCTGATCCAAATGGCGTAGAAGCGCATGACATTCAATTTCGGGCAGTTCAAGTCTGGGAATCTGCACAGCGTACTGTTCCCGTCTCGATGCCCTATTTAACCCTCGATGGCATCTCGATCTGCCATTCCGGCGATCTCGGTCATGCGCTTTCGGAGGAAGAAGCCGCGCCTCTTCGTGGTATCGATGTCTTTCTCGCGGTCGCAGGCGGGCCGCCGACTGTCTCTCTGCCGGACCTGAGAGCCGCCATTGACTTGATTCAGCCTCGTTTGGTTATTCCCATGCACTATCAGAACGGGAAAGTGAATTTACCGATCCTGCCTATTGGAGACTTTCTTGCTCTCTTTGAACCGTCCCAGATTGTCCATCACACGTCATCGACGCTTGAACTCTGCCCAGAGAACTTACCCGGAGAAATGCGCGTTGTCGTGCTGCCGTCTGCCCGGTAGCAATTCGGCGGAAGCAGGATACGCAGTACATCTCGCCCGTCCTGCCGCCAGCTTAACGGGGGAGCCTGCAACTCTCCAGGGCTGCAAAAATGGGACACACCTATCAAATATCCATTAGTGGCTTTCCCGGCGAACGCGCAGCCCTGCAATCGGTCTGCTACTGCGCTCAGTGCCAGCGGCAGATCGATAAGCGAGGCCAGCGGCTGAACGGAAACAACTCCAAATGTCGGCGATGCGGCAAAACCGCTCTGAGGCCGAGCGATCACTGTCCAGCGCAGATTTGGGTCTTCCCAAATGGCATTGCCTTCTTCCATCCAGGCCAGTGCCCGCGCCTCGCGCACTGTCTGTGCCGCTTGAGTTGCGCGGAAGGGCAGGGGATATTCGAGGGTTCGTTCTGCGAGTGCTTCTGCCAGAGTCGCCGCGAAACTCTGTGCGCTGTTGAAGTCGCCTTCCACAAAGATAGTCTGCGGTGACAGGCACCCGCCCTGATCGTACATCAGGACATCTTTCGCGAACCCGAGTGCCGCCTGCCGGATGTCAGCATCTGGCAGCAGCAGTCCAAACGAAACCCGGTGCCCGTAACCGATAAACGGTTTTCCTGCCGGGCAGAGTGCCTGTAATCGGGCCAAAGTCGCATCGCTGCCCTGAACCATGATTATGTCGGCCTCAGTGCAAACCACCGCATCTAATTCTGTGGTACCGCCCGGCCACTGCACTAACTGCACACACGACGCAAGCCCCGGTTCGATTTCACGCAGCGACCGATGGAAAATATCGGCCCACTGGGCCGACGCATTCGACGGCAGCTTGACCAGCGACGCACTGCGGACCAGCAGGGCACGAATGATGCTTACCCAGGCCAGCAGCGGCGTGTTCCCGGCGATCACATGGCCTACTACGGGATAGCCCTGCACGTCTCGTGCATCTTCTGTCTCGATCAGCTCCCAGAGCTTTTCGGAAGACAGCGAATCCAACAGTGCGTTCAAGCTGACCTGCACCATCGCAAATGGAAACGGCTCCTGCCATGCTTCGGCTTCGAGACGCAGCGGATAGGCGGGATCGCGCCAGCGGTCCGCCAGTTCCGCAAGTGCTGCGACAACCGCTTGCTGCGGCATAAGCGCCAGCGTCTCTGACTGATGCCTTCGCAGATCTGCCACGGCTGCGGAAATGCTGTCTACTGTTTCGCCCATAGCTCTTCCACCGTCAGCGAACAGCCGCGCACTTCGGCGTCCGGAGACCGCCCAAGAAGCTCGAAGCCCTTAGGTGTGAGTGTTCCCAAATCCTGTGTCTGAAGCGCCAGCACCGAGTTGAAGTTTGCCAGATCGTAATGACGCAGCAGGCCCGGCATTCCGGGCAGGGTATCGCCGCCGGTCTGCGGATCGATGGTGCGGATCCGTACCCAATGCGGGCCGCGCTTTATTGGGTCAAGTCCCTGTCCATAAAACTGCGAGGCCATTTCGGACATACCGTATTCACTGTGACAATTTTCGAGCGGTACGCCTAGACGAGTCTGGAACAGCCTATAAAGCTCATCGCGCGGCACTTCCCGTGTCCGGCCTTTAAAGCCTCCGGTTTCAATCACGATGCTCCCCACCGGCAGCCGCCAATTTCGGTCACTGCCGTCGAATAACTGCACGAATGCAAAGGCGGTGCCGAAGAGAGTGACGGGTTCAGCCAGCTCCGATAAAGCGTTGGAGAGTGCGGCGTCATCGTCCCAGAAATAACGCGCCGCGCCTAACGCGCTCAGCATATGCGAGAGCGACGAATTTGGTGAG
The DNA here is from genome assembly GCA_050954545.1 of Janthinobacterium lividum. GTDB lineage: Bacteria > Armatimonadota > Armatimonadia > Armatimonadales > Capsulimonadaceae > JANXMY01. Next base: position 5,326 of record JBPBQB010000254.1, read on the forward strand.
GCCGACGGCTTCGGCATCATCGCCCATAATAGAGGGGGGCGCTGGGGCAGCGCTGCCTCAAACCCGGCTTGAAGGCTGATCTCGTACAATGTCAATGCGTCCTGATCAAAATAGTGTTTGCTGGTCTGTACACCTGTCGTTCCCGAAGAATGAAAAACTGCGACAGTGTCAGGAAGTGGGACGCAGGAGAGATCGAACACTTTAAACGCCTGCGCCGGGACTGCCGGAATGTCCTGCCAGCGCTGGGCTGTCTCCGGCGACACGCCCTGCCCCGCACAGAGCCGCCGGTAGGGAGCGGACAATTTATATTGCCGGGCAAAGAGCGCCAGGGCTAAACGCTCAAACTCAGCGGCGTTATCACGGCCATTTTTGATAAACTCAATAATCTCATTTGCCGGCGAATCCATGCCTCTATTGTACCCCCTGGTATAATAAACCATGAAATCTCGAAACCGAAAAACGGAAGCGCTGCTGCTCCTGGCTATCCAGATCGTCCTTCTGGTCGGGCTGGCGCTGGTGTTCTTCGGGAAAAAAGCGACAACTGAATATCCGCTGCAAGCCGTCAATATCAACACGGCGACCGCGAAACAGCTTGCGAAGGCGCTTTCTGTCAGCAATGAGACTGCGGCAAAGTTAGTCGAAACGCGGGGTCGTGGCTGGTCGTCGGTGTACAGCCTGCGTCACGCAAAAGCGCTTAAAGAGGTCGCTTCCAAACCTATTGCTGAAGACACGTTTGTTGTACGGACACCCACCGACGTCTCGCGATTGTTCTGGGGCGGTGTTCTGGCGTTTCTCGCTGTGTTCTGGCTGGTGCATATCGTGCTGCGGAAATCAGCACCCGGCGCGGACCCATTTCTGCTCCCCTGGACTGCTCTGCTGTCGGGCATCGGTTTGATGCTGGTTTACAGTGTCAAAGACCCGTACCGCGACAGCTCCGCTTTCTCCGGCCAGGTCTGGGGCGTGGCGCTGTATGGCATGTTTGCGCTGCTTGTGCCTCTGACACGTGCGTTTGGCCGCCTGACCCTGCGCCGGTACCAATATGCTTACGCAGGGGGCGCTGTTCTGCTGATGCTGGGCCTACTTGTGCTGGGCCATGGGCCGGGCGGCATCCATATTCAGCTCTTCGGTATTGAGCCGGTCGAGTTCATCAAGCTGCTGCTTGTGCTGTTTGTCGCTTCCTATCTGGCCGAGCGGCGGGGCATGTCAAACGAGCCCAACTCAGCATTGCCCCGACTTGCCGACTTCGGGCCTCTAGTGGTCGTTTACGCGTTCTGTCTCGGGCTGTTCCTGCTCGTCAAAGATTTAGGCCCGGCGGTGCTGCTGCTGGGCGTTTTTCTTGCACTGCTGTATCTAACTACGCGCCGAATAGTCTATCTTGTCGTCGGTACCATTTTGCTGTTAGGGGCAGCGGGGCTTGGCTACGCACTGCATTTCGGGTTCTTTGCGACACGTGTTCTGATGTGGCTTCACCCGTGGGACAACGCCGACAAAAACGGCGCTCAGCTTGCACAGGGCCTCTGGGGAATGGCGACTGGCGGGCTGTGGGGCAGCGGGCTGGGGCTGGGTCATCCTGAGTTTGTCCCGCGTGCCGGATCGGATTCGATCTTTGCGGCCTGGGGGGAACAGACCGGCCTTATCGGCGGCTTGATCGTTCTGATCATTTACACGCTGCTGATCGCCCGTGGACTGCATATCGCTCGGCGGGCCGGAACGGAGTTTGATCGGCTGCTTGCCGCCGGGCTGACTTTGCTGCTGGGCGGGCAGACGATGATGATCTTAGGCGGCGTCACCGGCCTGACCCCGCTCACGGGAATGACCCTGCCGTTTGTCTCGTTCGGTGCTTCGTCACTGGTCTCCAGCTTCTTTGCCATCGGCTTGCTGCTGCAACTGTCGGGCAAGACCATTCAGCCGGACTTCGCCGACAAAGCGACTCCCGAATGGAGGGGGGTAGCTCAGGCATTGTCCCTAATCTGCGCCTCATTCCTGCTGGTTGGAGTAGGGATCGGACGACTAGTGATTGTCCAGGGCATCGAAGATACACAGCTTGCGACACGGCTTCTGCGAACCCCTGACCGGGATACCCTCCCTGGCGCACCGCTGCCGGCTCATGTCAACCCGCGCCTGCTGACTTATGCCGCCCATATCCCGCGAGGGGCGATCTACGACCGCAAAGGTCAAATTCTGGCACGAAATCCAGCCAGTGACAGCGAACCGAACCAGACCGCGCTGCTGTGCCCCGATGGCCGCCCTCGCGTTTACCCCGGCGGCCTGGCGTTTGCACAGATTGTATGGTCAGTGGAGCGTCCGTTATCGCCATCCAATCCACTGGGTGCAAACGATTATCTGCGCGGGTTTTCGAGCTATGCCGATCTTTTGATGCCGTATCGCACTCAGAATCTCCCGTTCCACAAGACGCCTCATGCGGGCAATGTCACTTTGACGCTGGATAAGGACCTTCAGACAGCAGCCACTGAGGCTTTATACAAGTATGCGGGTGCAGTGAAAGACCGGCGCACGGGGCGGCCTAAAAACAAAGGCGCGGCTGTGCTGATTAATGCCTCTACTGGGGAAGTGCTTGCGCTGGCTTCTATTCCAACGTTTGATCCGTCAGCGCTGACTTCGGCAAGCTGGGCGGCGATTCAAACGCAGCCCGATGGTGCTGCGTTCAGCCGGGCGACTTCAGGACTCTATCCGCCGGGGTCGGCCTTCAAGATCGTGACAGCGACGGCAGGGCTGGAACATGGCCTCGGGCAGAAGACTTTTATCTGTAACCACATTGATACCAATGTCTTCTGGCATTTTGAGGGCCATAATTACTCTCGTCAGCGCATCACCGATGAGGCTGGTTTCCCTCCCCATGGCCTCACCGACATGGCAAAGGCCCTGCGGGTTTCCTGCAATGTCTACTTCGCTAATCTGGGGATCGCGCTCGGCGCACCGGCTTTGGAAGAGACTGCGACTCAAAAGTTCGGTCTTTCCTACCTGCCGCCGGTCGCAAAGATCGCGGAAGACCTGCCGGACTGTGCGTATGGTCAGGGCGCGGTGCAGGTGACACCGCTGGAAATGGGGCGAGTCGCGCAGGCTGTCGCGAACAATGGTCGACTTCTGCCGTCAGTGTTTGTGAAGGGCCGGTCTAAATCCAGCAGTGGAACGGCTGCCATGACACCCGCGCAGGCCGCGCTGATGCAGACGATGCTGGCAGGCGTCGTCACGAGCGGGACTGCACGCGGCGTCTTTGACGGTCTCCCTGTGAGTGTCGCAGGCAAAACCGGCAGCGCTCAAAACGGGCGGGGAGACGGTCTTTCGCATTCCTGGTTCGTCGGTTTCGCTCCGGCAGTCAAGCCTACTCTTGCGTTTGCCTGCATTGTGGAAAACGGCGGCGCAGGCCGCGATGCCGCCGCCCCGGTCTGCCGCGAAATGATCCGCAAGGCATTTTGATTGCGGCTGACCAAGTCTCGGCTCGGATGGCTTGTCAGCGATATGCTATACTGAAGATGGAGGATTTTTCATGAGTCAGACTGCTTCTATAGAATCTCCCGCGAACGAGGTTGCGGAATTCCAAGCAGGCATTGCCCAGTGCCTGGCTGAAATTGAACACATCCGTGAGCTGATGAATTATGACCAAGCTGAAATAGACCGCTCACGGAAACGAACTCATGCACTTCTGGCTGATTTGAAGGCGACTGTCTCAAGGTCCGGTCAGAAGGCAGCATAAATTATGTGGAAACATTTACTGGACCTTGCCAAAAAAATTGCATCATTGGCACAGGACACGCAGAAGAACAAAGCGGACATCAAAGACCTGCAAAATCAGATGGAAGAATTGACTGATACGGTCCGTCAGATGGCTTATGATAACCGCCGTGACCGCGAGAATGCAGTGCATGAACATGAAAAGCTGCTGCTGCGCCTGGAAGTAGCTTTATTGCGTTCCGAGCGGAGAAACCTGACCGGCAGAAGCGAACCAGGCCTTGTCTTGGAAGATTCTGACGGACCAATGCCTTAAAGCATAAGTCATGAGCATATTTATAAGGAACGATTACGAATGACGTTTGGCTTGAAATATTTGGCGGCACTGGCTGCGATACTCTCTTTTAGCATGACTTCAGCATCCGCACGGGCGGACGATCTTCGGGTTGCTTACGACTCACAAGTCGGCTATGCGCTGCATCTGCTGGAAGCGGGACGCTACAATGAGGCGGAAGATGCGGCGCAAAATCTGGTGACTGCGTACCCTGATACGAGCTTGCCCTATGCGTTGCGGGGCACGACTGCCCTGTATATTGGCAGTATCAAATTTGCCCGGAAAGACTTTGATCGGGCTTCGGCAGGCTCTGAAGACCCCTCGACACTGTACGGCCTCGCCCTCTGCGACCTATTCGCCCACAACCTGGATTCTGCTTCGGATAACCTGGCTGAGATCGGTAAGCTGCATTCTCTCACAGAAGTCCAGGCGGGTGATCTTGTTGCTGCCCAAGACTATGTCTTGTTTCTGCGCGGCGGCAGTGTGCCGGCAAGTGCAGTCGATGGCAAAAATGACTCCCTGCAATCTGAGATCACGGCGCTTACAGTGGCGCGAACTGATCCCAAGGCCGGTGCGCTGCTTCTGGCAAAGTTTCTCGCGACCACCGATGGCGTACCGCGTGTCCGTGAGGAAGACGGTCTGCGTCCGCTGTTCGATCCGACAATGCCGCTCGAACCCTGTGTCCTGGAACCAGAGCTGCAGCAAATGTACGCCGACCGCCTTTCGGGAAACATTGTCGCCGCAGCCCGGCATACCGGGGAAGTGGGGTCCTGCTCCGGGACAGTCGACATCAATCCGCCCCAAACCCTGCCGAGCCGGACCGCCATCCTCTCTTACTCTGTCGATGGACAGATCGCGGCGATGGTCAATCAGCCTCCCTACACGTTTACCTGGAATACGGCGCGAGTCTCGAATGGCACTCATACAGTGCAGATCGAGGCCGTCGACTCCATGGGAAATTCGCTTATCACCCAGACCGAGACAGTACGGGTCAGCAATCAAAACGGAGCCGCGGCGCGTGAGGCTGACGACCCCGCACTGCTGGCGCTGAAAATCCGTCTTTGGAACCTGCTCACCCTGCGTCCTTCCCGCAAAGTCGCCGAATGGACATTGGCTCAGACTGCTCTTGCTTCTGGTGACCGGGTGACTGCTGGTACCCATCTCGCCAACGCGGCGGCGCTTGACCCGAGCTACAAAAATGGCCGGAACACAGCGCGGGCATTGTTCGGACCGCCCGCGAAGCTGTTGAGCCTGACGATTGGGAACAGTGGTCGTAAACAAATCGCGCTGACATTCGACGATGGCCCCAGCCAACTGAAAACGCCCGCACTGCTGGATGCGTTAGAAAGTGCCCATGTGCCTGCGACTTTCTTTGTTGTCGGCTCCCGTGCTGCTGAGGCCCCTAGTCTCCTGCGGCGCATGGCTCAGAGCGGTGACGAAGTCGAAAATCATTCCTATACGCACCCGAATATGAATCTGGTGCTGCTGCCGGAAGCGGAGCGTGAGATCCTGCGCGGCAATGTCTTGATTCAGGCTTTGACCGGTCATCAGCCCCGATTCTTTCGTCCGCCCGGCGGCAATGCCAACGTGTCAGTCCAGCATCTTGCCCAGGCTTATGGGCTATCGCTTGCTTACTGGACAGTCGATGCGCTGCACTATGAAGACCTCGGCTCGCCGTCCGGCCTGGTTCAGTACGTGCTGTCTCATGTGCATCCCGGCTCGATTGTGCTGATGCATAACGGCCCTGACGTGACGACGTCCGCCATTCCGCTTCTCGTGGCCGGGCTGAGGGCGAAGGGCTATTCGCTGGTGACTTTGTCTGAAGTCGCCAGAGGCCAGACAAACAGTAACGCAAAAGCGATGCCGAAGATGAAAGAGTAGATGGGAAGTTGGGAGCGGGCAATCTGAGTGAGTTTTGATCTGCGCCTTTGCCTGACCCTGGCCGTCTTTGCGGCCACCATGGTCTGTATCCTCACCCGGCCCTGGGGGCGGCATGAGGCCTGGTGGGCGGCAGGAGGTGGAGCGCTGATGCTGATCGGAGGCTTGGAGACACCTAAGCAGGCCTGGCAGGTGACCCGAACCGGTCAGGATGCCCTGTTGTTTCTGCTGTCGCTGCTGATTCTTTCCGCCCTTCTGGAACGAAGCGGCTTCTTTGAATGGGCGTCGGTTCAAGCGGCCCGGCTGGCGAACGGCAGCGGGAACCGCCTGTATCGGAATGTCTTTGTACTGGGGGCGCTGATTACGGCGACGCTTTCTCTAGACACAACCGCTGTGATCTTGACCCCTGTCGTGCTTGCGTTCGTAAGCCGCTTGAAGCTGCCTCCCCGGCCCTATATCTTCGCCTGTGCGTTCGTGGCGAATAACGCTTCCCTGCCGCTTCCCGTGAGCAACCTCACGAATCTGCTGTTCACGGGCGCGTTCGGCCTGCCGTTTGCTGGGTTTTTCCTGCGGATGGCGCTGCCGCAAATAGTCGCATTGCTGCTCAACTATGCACTTTTTCGCCGGCTGTTTCGATCTGAGCTGCCCGTAAAGTTCTCAAGCGAAGCTCTTCCCGACGCAAAATCACTGGTGCCGGATCAAGGCTACTTCCGGGCCGCGATCTGGGTGCTTGGCTTAGTTTTAGTGGGATACTTTGCTGCGCCGTTCGTACATATTCCGCCTTATGCAGTCGGCTTTGCTGGATGCGTGGGTCTGTCAATCTTTGGAATAAAAAGCAGGCGCGTGGATTTAGGTCTCGCACGGGAGATAAGCTGGCCCGTGTTTCCGTTTGTCGTCGGCTTATTTGTTGTCATCGGCGGGGTGGAGAATCTGGGGCTGACCGACCGGATCGCCCTCAGTCTCAGCCTGCTGAACAAGCATCCTTTGCTTGGCCTGCTGGCGGTCTCCGGCGGAGCCGGGGCGGCGTCGAATATTGTCAACAATATCCCCGCTGCGCTTTTGGCCCGAAGTGTTCTGGAGCAGGCGCACAGTGGGACACCGCTGGTTTATGGGACACTGCTGGGAACAAACATCGGGCCGAATATCACGCTGTCGGGTTCGCTTGCGACTTTGCTGGTCTTGACCGCAGCCCGAAAAAAAGGCGAAGACATTGGGGCGCTGAGCTTTCTCAAAATCGGCCTGCTGGTCACGCCGCTTGTCCTGCTGGCGGCCACACTTACCCTCTGGCTGACATTTCGCCTTGTGCCCTAATGCCTGGCATTCAGTTGATCTCAGCGCCCGGTGAGGCGTGTTTTCAGGTAATCCAGCGATGACAGTATCTGGAGAGTAATCGGAAGAACCAGTATTTGCCGCGACTGCGAACGAATAGTCAAGCCACTTTGATAAGTTCCTGATGGCAAGTCCGCACTCGGCACGGAGATTTGCACCACAAGGCTCTTTCCCGGTTCCAAAACCGCCTCTGAAGGCCTGCTTATCACATCCGCAATCGGTTTGCCGACACCGCCGGTCGTTCCCTCGGCCATGGAAACGATCTGGAACTCGATCGGCGTTTCCCCGATATTTTTGAGGGCGATTTCCCCCGCAGCTTCCTGCCCGCGCCGCGCCGTCAGCACAACAACAGGAAGCGGGCCGGATGCCCGGCCGTTGACCTGGATCTGGCCGGGCGTGGGGGCGAAATTGACTGAGCACTCGACTGACCATTTATCCCCAGCGACAAGTTCGCCTTGCGAGTCTGTCTGGTCATCGCTGCTGATTTCCAGACGTCCCGTAATCACTTTGCCGCGCTCTATTGTCTGTGTCGGATCGACTTTCACCGTGATCTCATGCTCGTTGCCGACAAAGCGCTTGCTGGAAACGCAGATCCAGGGAGAACGTGCTTTGATCTCCCCACTGATCTGGCTGCCACCCGCGTTGTAAAGTGAAACTGTCATCGGCGGTGCAAACCGTCCGCTTGCCACTTCCCCGAACCGCAGATGCTTCCGGCTGACTAGAAGCACGGGGGGGGCGATCTGGCGCAGCTCCTGCAGAAACTCCCCGGCGTTCGCATAGCGGTAATCTGTGTTGTAAGAGATCGCTTTGTTGATGAGGCGCACCAGGTTGAAGTCGGCATTCGGTTGCTGGATCAAAGAGTTTGTCACATACATTGACCGCTGATTGATCTGTTCCTGATCGGGAGCGACCCCGGCGACCATCTCATACAATATGCAGCCCAGAGCAAAGATGTCCGTGCGGATGTCTGCGATCCATTTGCCGCCCGCTTCAAGCTCCGGCGGCAGGTAGCCTTCCGTACCATACAGTTCGGAAGGCGCATCATTTTCATGCCCCTGCCCGAAATACTGGGCGGCCCCAAAATCGAGCAAAGTCAGATGTCCCTGGGGCGTGATTCTGATATTCGCGGGTTTAAGGTCGTGGTGGACGATCTGACGCGAATGCAGGAACGCGAGTGCATCACACAGGCTCACAGACCACTTCAAAGTCCAGAGGCGGGGGAGGGGATGACGCCTCGCGATAATGTCATCGAGTGTCGCGCCAACAATGAATTCTTGAGCGATGTAATAATGCCCGTCGCTCTGGAACGCCTCGTAAAAAGTCGGCATCAGTGGATGCGGGCTGGCCTGCATTCCGACCGCCTTCTCCCGGTTAAAGAGCGCTTCGAGCGGTGCCTGGCCTCGGGGGTGACGGGCGGGAAAGAATTCTTTGAGCGCGATCTGCCGATTGATCGCCTGTGGGTCGCGTGCGAGATAAACGGCACCATAAGCGCCCTGGCCGACAATTCGCTCAATAATATATTGTGTGTGATGTCCCGGCACGGACTCACCCGCCGCCAGCAGCATTACATCGTCATATCGTTTCCGCTTCGCCACGTTTTGCGTTCCTCAGAGATCGGCAAGAGTTCTCTTGACAAATTTTTGTCGTTTGGGTATTATACCTTTCGGAACGCAAAAGGCATATGCTTCTTGGGTTTCGATAATCACGGCCCTATCGTTTAACGGTCAGGACAGCGCCCTCTCACGGCGTAAATCGCAGTTCGATTCTGCGTAGGGTCACTTTTTTGCTTCCAGATGGCTTTATGCCGGAGGAAGCTTTTTCTTTTTGGATTAAACCCTATGGAAAGACTGTACGCGCCGTGGCGCATGGCCTATATCGAGCAGCCGCAGAAGCCCAAGGAGAGGGCGGCAGGCTGCGTCTTCTGTGATGCCGCCGCTTCCACCGACGATGTGGCCAATCTGATTATTCATCGGGGCCAGACGGCGTTCGTCCTCCTCAATTTATTTCCTTACAACAATGGGCATTTGATGGTCGTGCCGTACCTGCATACAGCAAGTCTTGCCGATCTCGACGACGCCGCGACTTTGGAACTGATGACACTCGCCAAGACCGCCCAAGCCGCGCTTGCCAAAGCCATGCATCCTGAAGGCTACAATCTGGGTATGAACTTAGGGAAAGTCTCCGGTGCAGGCATTGCTGACCACTTGCATCTGCATATTGTTCCCCGCTGGAACGGCGATACGAATTTCATGCCGGTGCTGA
>JBPBQB010000054.1:0-14420 GCA_050954545.1 Janthinobacterium lividum
GTTCAATCTCCGTTATTCTCATTGCTCCTGGTGTGGAATGGAGCTGAGCGAAGAGCAATTCCAGCGAGTGGCCTTGCTGCGAGGCTCTTCGCCAACGCCATTGCAAACTCCCCTCCTACTCCTGCCACCGACGGTAGGAATGTCCTGGGGCAGCAGGCGATGGCAGCCGTTTAACGATAACCCATTTCGGCTCATCAAGCGGTCTATTTCTCCCTGGGAGCGCAAGCTGAGAATTGTAGCTGCCGCGCTCACGGTGTGCCTGCTGATGGCACATCTAGCACATATAGGATGGGAAATGTGTCTGCTCCATCGGTTCATGCCAAGTCTGCATTAGACCGTGGGTATGAAACCCACGGCATTGAAAAGCTGACGCCCTTCGGGCTACGGATTACAGCCAGCGAAGCTGTCATCAGCCCGGAGGGCGTCAGCACTTAATTGCCGGGGGGTTTATACCCCCGGCTCATACCCGCTGTATCTTCGCAGCGCCGCAAACCAATTGGCTCGGTAAGATGCTGGGCGCACAGTGAAGACTTCGTTAGACGGCAGAGCGACGGCGCTGAGCAGGCCGCCCATGCTGCATCCGGTATCGACACCAATATAGTGCTTGAGATGAGCGAACATGACTTTGGGAAACGGGGTGTGACCGCGAACCACTGTCTGCTGCCACCAGGGCTGCTTTTCGCCCTTGACTTTGCCCCACCGCAGTGCGCCGGTCAACTGCATCGGAAGCGGCAGAGCTAAATCCCAGCCCGCATGAGTGAAGATGTAAGTCTCAGTGATATAAAACGGCAGTGTCCAGGGTTCCATCTGAGCATAGAAGCGCAGATGGGGCAGGGGAAGTGAATTGGTATCACCGGGAGTCAGCCGATAACCGTGACGGGCGTAAGCATCCAGAGTTTCCTGACCGTTCAGACCGGCGAGTGTCGCAATGTCGCTTTCTTCCAAGAAGAGCAGCATGGCTTCTTCGTGGTTGCCCTGAATAAAGACTTTGAGGCAGCGGTCAAACGCGAGTATCTGCTCGATGCAGTCGAACGAGTCCGGGCCGCGATTGATGGCGTCGCCAAGAAAGATGACGATGTCGCTGGGCTGGACCGGTAGCTTGGCAAGCATCTGACGCAGGGCGTCGGCTTCCCCGTGAATGTCGCCGATTGCGTAAATCAAGGAATGCTGTTTGTCTTTCCCGTCTTAAACTTTTCAGGTATCCACAGACCCCAGGCTATAAGAGCCAGCACCACAGAAAAACCAAAAAATAGTTCAGACAGCAGTATAAGAGTTCCAAGTTGACCTATAATTGGCTGTACGGTCGCGGTTTGCCGAGAGGAGAGATCGGCTGATACTTGATGAACTTCGGAGAACAAAAGTGGAACCATCACCACGTAGATGAGCAAAATGAAAGTCCAAAGCCATCGAAGCTTCGGCATCATAGATCGAAATGTGATCTTGCCCAGTTGCTGATGCCGCACTTTCATTGCGCTTCTCCTGTATGAAGTTACTTTCACAAACCAGCCGCGACATAGGAAGCCGCGACATCGCGCATCTGATCGAGTGACTGCCACTCGTCGCCGGGGTCGCTGAAGATCAGAATATGGGGTCCGTCAAAGTTCGCGTCGGCGCAGATGTCTAAACAGCGAGTAAAGTCGTCTTGGTCCATCTGCCCTGGCGCGGTAAAATGTGCTTTCGCGTGGGTACATTCCGCTAAATCCGCAATCTTTGGGAGATCTTCGTACTTGAGCGGCGCAGGCCAGTTACCGAAGTCCAGCTTGAGGCCGACTTGTCCGTCCAGCCGACCTAGTAGGGTTTGCACGGCGGCAGGCTGGTCCAGCAGGCGGTGCCAGTTCTCAGTGACAACGCGAATCCCGTGGTCGTCGGCATGAGCGAGTATGTTGCGGAAGCCGGCCTCGCTCAGATGCAGCGCGGACTCGCTCGGCTCCGCGTAACCGCCTATGACCCGGACACGCTTCGCGCCGCACTCTGCCGCAACTTCAATCCAGTCGGTAATCATCGCCAGTGCCTTTTTGCGCTCGGTCGGGTTTGGGTGTGTGATGTCCCCTTCGTCGATCAGCAGCGTATAGAACTCGACCCCTGCGCTGCCCAGAGCCACGCGAAACTTTTCTAAATAAGCATCGTCAGTGCCGGGCAGATGGAAGTGGCACACTTCCAGCTTGCCGAGGCCATGCGCCGCGACTTGGGCCGGAATGTCCAGCAGCGGTGTTCCGGCAGTGATTGATTTATTCAGGCTCCAGGTGGAGACGCCGAGGCGTGGGTTAAGTGTGTTTGGCATGAGGTTTGTGCTGAAATAGGGAAACCTCACCCGGAAACAAGTTTCCACCCTCTCCTTGCTAAGGAGAGGGTCGGAGCGGAGCTACGGGGTGAGGTCGTGATCGAAGATTTACCGCTGGCTATCTATTTCTTGGTCTCGGCAAGGGCACGCACCGAATCAAGCTGGCCTTCAGAGCCTAAATATTTAGAGCGGCTGACGATGAACTTGGCGTACTCGGCAATGAAGACTTTGCCGGGAGAGCGCAGGTCGAAATCTTCCGGCTTGCTTTCGAAGAACTCGCGGTGGACGCGGGTCCAGACCAGACGGCCATCGGTATCGATGTTGACCTTGCAGACACCGAGCTTGGCGGCGGGCAGGTACTGGTCGGCATCGACGCCCTTCGCGCCTTCTTTGAGCTTGCCGCCTGCCGCATTGATGCGGGCGACTTCGTCCTGGGGCACCGAAGAAGAGCCGTGCATGACCAGTGGGAAGCCGGGAAGCTGAGCCTGGATTGCCGCGATGCGCTCGAAGTGGAGGCCCTGACCGCCGGAGAACTTGTACGCGCCGTGAGAAGTGCCGATGGCGCAGGCGAGGCTGTCGCAGCCGGACTGAGCAACAAACTCTTTGGCTTCAATCGGGTCTGTCAGCAGAGCGTTTTTTTCGTCGACGGCGATGTCTTCTTCCACGCCGCCCAGCATTCCAAGCTCGGCTTCGACGCTGACGCCTTTGGCATGAGCAGCAGCGACAACACGCTTGGTGATGGCGACATTCTCGTCGAACGGATCGTGAGAAGCATCGATCATGACACTGGAATAGAAGCCGCTGTCGATACACTCAAGACAGGTCTTTTCGTCGCCGTGATCGAGATGGACGGCAAAGACCGCTTCGGGGAAGATTTCGTCGCAGGCCCGGATGATCGCTTCCAGCATCCGTTTGTCGGTGTAGGAGCGTGCGCCTTTGGAAATCTGAATGATAAAGGGAGATTGGGAGTCGATGCTGCCCCGGAACAGGCCCATTGCCTGCTCGGCATTGTTGATGTTGTAAGCGCCGACGGCATATTTGCCGTAAGCATGTTCGAACAGGGTCTTGGTGGTGACGATCATAGCCGTTGTGAATGCTCCTCGCAAAAAAGTAAGTCGGCCCGATTATACCCGACCGACAAGGAATTCGGGTTTCCTCTGGGGAATTGAAGCAGGCATGGCATCGCCGCCCTGACTTTATTTTGAGATTTAGAGATCGGAATCTGCCTGCCATGTCCTTTACTATGAAACGTCTTCTGGGCGTGGTCTTCCTCTGTGCCTGCGTGTTTGGCCTTATCTGCGTCGCTGTCGTCCATGCACAGGTTCCCGCGCTTGCAGTCAATGCCGTGACAGCCGGCCCTCCCTTTACAAGTGAGACAGCGGCGCGGGCCGCGGAAAGCGGCTCCTGGCTGCTTCGTATGCGCTCTCTGCTTGGCTTATTTGCTTTCGCTGCCGTCGCATATGGGGTCGGTCAGATACGCAGCCGGGGGCAGAAGACGCCTCTTCGTCTGGTGCTCTGGGGACTTGGGATCCAGTTCATCTTTGCGGCTCTTTTGCTGGATACAGTTCCCGGCAAAGTGGGTTTCGCTGCCGCAAGCAAGGGGATCGCAGCTCTGCTGGATTTCTCGCAGGAAGGCGGAAAGTTTGTTTTCGGTGATCTCGCGTTAGGCAACAATATTCCCGTTGGAATGCCGCTGGGCAGCCCGCTGATGGGACCGATCTTGCAGCCGACATCCTACGCACATGTCGGCGGCTACTTTGCGTTCTATGTGCTTCCGACTATCGTCTTTTTCTGTGCGCTCACGGCCCTCTTCTACTACTCAGGCGTCATGCAAAAGATCATTCAGGGCATCGCCTGGGTGATGCAGCGGTCAATGGGGACTTCCGGGGCTGAGACACTGGCGGCGGCGACCAATATTTTTGTCGGCCAGACAGAAGCGCCGCTCATGGTCAAGCCGTTCCTGGCAAACGCGACCAATTCCGAGCTGATGGCGATCATGACGGCGGGGTTCGCCAATATCGCCTCGGGTGTTCTCGCCGCCTATGCCGCCATGCTGAGCGGCTTTTTCCCGGACGCTGCCGGGCACCTCTTGGCGGCCTCCCTGCTGTCTGCGCCGTCGTCGCTTGTCGTCGCCAAGCTGATCTTTCCCGAGACTAAAACGCCTGAGACTGCCGGGACAGTCAAGATCACGGTGGACCGCACGGATGTCAACGCAATCGATGCCCTGACACGAGGCGCGCTGGAAGGGCTTCAGCTTGCGCTAAATGTCGGGGCGGTGCTGATTGTCTTCATCGCCATGATCGCTCTGCTCAACGCACTCATCGGCTGGGCCGGTCACTTCTTCGGCTATCCTGCTCTTTCGTTCCAGCAGATACTTGGCTGGATCGCCACACCGTTTGCCTGGATGACCGGTATGCCCTGGCATGACGCTCAGCAGATCGGACCGCTGCTGGGAATTAAGACAGCGGTCAATGAGTTCGTGGCCTACTTACAGATGTCCCAGATGCTGGGTGCAAACCCGCATTTTGTGACCCCGCGTTCAGCGGTCATCGCGATCTACGCGCTGTGCGGGTTTGCCAACTTTTCCAGTGTCGCCATCCAGGTCGGCGGCATCAGCGGCATGGCTCCCCATCGCCGCTCCGATCTCTCCCGCCTCGGCCTGATCGCTATGTTCGGCGGGGCACTGTCGTCCCTCATGGCCGCCTGCGTCGTCGGCATTCTGTTGTAAGAGCAGCGCATGCAAAAAAGCCTCCTGCCATTCGGCAGGAGGCTTTGGGCAGGGCGCAAGCTTCTCAGGCGGCAGCCTGGGCTTTTTTGCGTTTGGCGATAAGCATTAGACCGCCCATGCCAAGCAGTAAGCCTAAAGAAACAGTCGTGGACGCTTCCGGGACTGGTGCGGCGAGAAAGCCATGCTGGACACCCATAGAGTCAATGTAGGTTCCTGCAAGCTCGCCCTGGGAGTTGATCGCTTCTACCTCAGTCGCTAAGGCATCAGGAAATGTCACGGTAGTCAGTGAGGCTCCGGTGAACACGAAGCCATATTCATCCCCTGCGAGTGTGTCGTAGGCACCGACAACAGTGCCGTCGTTACTGATGTCCTGGGCAAACACATCGTAGGCCCCCCCAATGTCGATAAAGCTGAACGTCGGATTAGAGCCGGCTGACCGGATATAGCTGACGGTCGGACCGTTTGTCGTGGTGAGTGCGGCATTTCCAACAATCACGCCTGAGTCATTGATCGCCGTTGCTTCAGACGTATCAAAGTTGAGGACGTTGAACTTGGTCACTGTGCCGGTGCTGCTCTGGACGTAAGACTGATCCCCAGTTCCGGTACTGTTCTGAACCTCCCCAACAGTAGTGTTAAGGTTGTTGATACCAAGCGCCTGCGAGTTTGGAATCGATGTCGCGATCACGGTGCCGTTGGTTCCGACAAATCCCTGCTGGGTCGTGTAGCCTGATGTGCTGCTCATCTCGAAATCACCGGCGTAAGTGCCGGCGTTGTTGATCTTGTTGATCTCAGAAAAGGCTGGGGTTTGAGATGCTAGAACTTTCGATAAGTCGACATCATTCTGAGACGCTGTCGTGCCGTAGAATGCGTTGGTATTCCCCCCGGCATCCATATAGGAGCCGGCGATCTCGCCGGAGTCATTGAGGCCGAAGATGGCGGTGTCGGTCAAACCGGTGCCGCTGACGTCGAACGAAGTGAAGCTGTACTGGGTTTGCGCCAGTACAGGCCGGGCCGTCATCAAGCCGAGGCCGGAGAGAAAGGCGATGCCCAGAGCGGCGGGCAATCGCTTAACGCGAATCGAATGCGAAAGCATAATTGTTTCCTTCTTGCGAAATTCAACATAAAAACTGTCTTAGAGGGAACCGGAGTTACTTCTTGAGCGACGCGGGAGTCTTGGTTAACGCAACTGCATTCTGGACAGCCATGTAAGCGTCCAGGAGGCCGTAGCCTGTATCCCTGTTCGGCAGCGGATCGAAAAACGCGACTGGGGTGCCGTCGGAATAGTAGGCAGTCGCATCCGTTGGATTATCGATAGGGATGCACGAGCTGGTCAGCAGCGTGAACATCTGGTCAGGCTGCGTTTTGAGGCTCGGATTTGCTGACAGTACCAGGCCTGCAATCGCTGCGGCATGCGGGGCGGCAGCCGAAGTGCCCTGGAACGGATTGAAGAAATCCGAAATGTCGTCGGAGGAGGCCAGTACAGGTTTCTGGCGAAGAATCCCGCCTGTCGAAGTGCGATTTCCAGGCGTGATTTCCGTGCCGTCGGCATTGAAGATAATGCGCCGCGGGCCATCCGAGCTGTACACTTCCGTGACATCGCTTGGCTGGAACGTGCGGTTATGGCTATAGGGTACTAAGGCGTCTGCCGCCGCAGTGCCGTAGCAGGAAGCTGCTGAGTTATGCCCGAATGTGCCGCCGGGTGTGGCAATATTGAGAATCGCTGCCCCATCGCTGGTGACATCAAGATGTAAATCCACAGCATTGCCGCGATTTTTCACGACGAAAATAAGGTCATCTTGATCCGCGTCACAGGCCTGGATCGGATCTTCACCGGGAAGGCCCGTATGCGGGTCGATCGAAGAAAAAATCACTTTGCTTCCGGTTGGATCAGTGACATAAAGATCATAGTCATCTGTCGCGCCGCTGAACGCTGTCGACTGCGGATCGGCCCAGAACAGAATAGCAACCTGATCTGGGGCAGCATCTGCGGTGAAAACTTGGTCTAAGTTGTCGCCGGCCGAATCAAAGGCCAGTACGCCATCAAAGCCCAGTACGCTTTTGCCTGAGTCGACAAAATTTCCTTCCCAGTTCGCGGATGTGCCGAATTGATCAATATTGTAATTGTTCCCTGCCGATGAAAAGTAGTACGCGCCTGCCGCTGAAACGGTGTCGACAGCCTGTGCGATGATACCGTCCTGGAAAGGCGGCTCATCGCCGTAAGCGACGTCATCGACAATAACGTTGCATCCCGCTTGCTGCAAAGCAATGATATTCGAGGCAAAGCTGGCTTCGCTGATGAACGCTGTCGCGAAATAAAGCTGTGCATTGGGCGCAATCCGGTGGACGATCTCGAGCATGGCCGTGCCTTCACCTGTTCCGGGAACACCGCTCTGACTAGGCAGTACGGTGACCGGTCCCAGGGAGCCGCGCCGCTGTTCCGAGGCCAATCCATCGACACTATCAGAGAGCACCCCAATGCGGATGCCAGCCCCGGTCACATGGAATGTCGAGCGGGCCAGCGCGGCCCGCTGAGCCAGATCGCCCTCAGGATCAGCCGTGTTTACCAGGCCGCCTGCAAGAGCGGAAAGCGAGAATTTTGCGTCTGATGTATTACTATCCCGGTGGTTCTGCGCGACCTGCGCCGCATGGACACGGGCGAGAAGCGCCGGAAGAGCAGCCCGGATACGTTCCCGGCGTTCCGCTGCAGTCAGAGCAGGGAGTGCTGAAAGCTCAGGCAAACCGGGAACAAGCGGCTTGGGACCAGCGTGAATCGGCGCAGAAGGATCAGAAAGATCGAAGCCTTGTCCCGAAAGCGGCGTTTCTCGACTGCGTACCAGATGTGCTTGCGATGCAGGACGGATAGAAAGCACAGAGCTCATTCCAGCGATTGTCTGAAGCTGAGTGACTGGCAGTGTCGCGCGGATCGCTCCGTAATTGGGCCAGGACCCCTGCACAACTCCCCCGGCAGCCTTGATCTGGGCCAGCAATGAAGTGGAAACAGTGCCTTTGATGTCCACAAGCACCATACCGTTCGCATCAGGCTGGGCCTTGCGGCTGATACCAACAGAGTTCACAAGTCTGATCGTGTTCGCGTTAAGTGCCCGAGGCTGAACTGCAGGCAGAGCCTGGAAGGAAGCGCGGAGAAGATTAGATTCAATCTTCTGCTGGACAGGGGTAAGTGCAGCCTTTTCCGCCTGAAGTGCTGCGATCTGCGAGAGAGCGTAACTAGATAATTTTGTAGAAGTGACTTTTGAGGGAACAATGGCATTGTTCTGAGACAAAGTCTGTGCCGTCGCCGGCTGAACAGCTCCGGTCACTGCGAATAAAGCCAGGGGAATTGCACGACGCAAGAGTGAAAACATTCGAGGTACCCTTCTGATTAAGTTCTTTCTGATAAGTTCTTTAGAAAAGTGTGTTTTAGGAGCTAAGGTCGTAATAGACACACTGATAAATATGGTGGAAAATACGTACTGGAAAATGCACGTTGACGGAAGATGTGGCAGCACTCCTCTCTATAGTTGCGAAGCCGACATTTGTCTGCATCGAAATACGCTGTGTTGAAGTCACGGAGGAAAGTCGCGTCGTTGCGGGGTGCTTCATCATAGCACATTCACAAAAAACTTCAAGCGTTTTTTATAGAAACTTTTGTCGGTTCTTTAAACATTTTTTGGATTTGTTACGTACCTCACCGAAATCATCCAGTTTTTAGCACTCTCTTGACACGAGTGCTAAAAGCGAAGTATACTATGCCTTGGAAAGTTTTGCATTTCCCGCGTATTACACCCAAATAAGACACCCATTGAAGGAGGTCACATCCATGTTAAAACCACTCGGCGACCGGATCGTCATCAAGGCCCTGGAAGCGGAAACGCAGAGCACCGGCGGCATCATTCTGCCGGAAACCGCCCAAGAGAAGCCGCAGCAGGGCGAAGTCCTGGCAGTCGGTCCGGGCAAGATGCTGGACACCGGCAAGCTCAGCACCGTCGATGTCAAAGTCGGCGACAAGATCGTTTATGCGAAGTATCGCGGCACGGAAATCAAAGTCGGCGGCGAGGATGTCATTATCCTGACGGCGAACGACGTGATGGGCGTTTTAAACTAACTTAAATCTGGAGAACACACTCACTATGGCAGCCAAAGAATTATTGTTCGACGAGCAGGCCCGCCGGGCACTCGAGCGCGGCGTCAACACACTGGCCGATGCAGTCAAAGTCACACTAGGGCCACGTGGCCGCTACGTCGTTTTAGAGAAGAAGTTCGGCTCTCCTTCGCTGGTTGACGACGGTGTCACCATTGCCAAAGAGATCGAAATCGAAGACAAATTCGAGAATATGGGCGCACAGCTTGTCCGCGAAGTCGCGTCCAAGACCAACGATGTCGCTGGTGACGGCACCACGACCGCGACTGTTCTTGCACAGGCAATCGTCCGCGAAGGCCTGAAGAATGTCGCCGCCGGTTCCAACCCCCTGGCCGTCAAGCGCGGTATTGACAAGGCTGTCGAAGCCGCCGTTGCCGAGATCAAGAACCTCGCCGTTCAGGTTCAGGGCAAAGAGTCAATCACGCAGGTTGCCACAAACTCCGCCAAGATCGCTTTGATCGGTGAGCTCATCGCCGACGCGATGGACAAAGTCGGCAAAGACGGCGTCATCACGGTCGAAGAGAGCAAGGGCACTCAGACCACCCTTGAGCTGGTCGAAGGAATGCAGTTCGACAAGGGCTACATCTCTCCCTACTTCGTCACCGACGCCGAGCGGCTTGAAGCGGTCCTTGATGATCCGTATATCTTAATCTTCGAGAAGAAGATCTCCAGCGTTCAGGATATGCTGCCTGTGCTGGAAAGCGTTGTCCGCTCGGGCCGTCCCCTGCTGATCATCGCCGAAGATGTCGACGGCGAAGCGCTTGCCACTCTGGTTGTCAACAAGCTGCGCGGCACGTTCAACGTGGTTGCAGTCAAGGCTCCCGGCTTCGGCGACCGCCGCAAAGCCATGCTCGAAGACATCGCTGTGCTGACCGATGGCAAGTTCATCACCGAAGACCTGGGCATTCAGCTCAAGAACGTCGATGAGACTTACTTAGGCTCCGCCAAGCGTGTGACCATCACCAAAGATGACACCACGATTGTCGAAGGCAAGGGTTCTGCGGCGTCCATCCAGGGCCGGATCGCACAGATCAAGGCGCAGATCGACAAGTCCGACAGCGACTACGATAAAGAGAAGCTTCAGGAGCGGCTCGCCAAGCTTTCAGGCGGCGTTGCGGTGATCCAGGTCGGCGCGGCTACCGAGACCGAGCTGAAAGAAAAGAAGCATCGCATCGAAGACGCGCTTTCGGCCACCCGCGCAGCCGTCGAAGAGGGGATCGTCCCCGGCGGCGGCACCACGCTGATCAAGATCATCAGCGCTCTCGACAACCTCAAGCTGGAAGGCGACGAGCAGGTCGGTGTCAATATCATCCGGCGTGCGCTGGAAGAGCCGGCTCGACAGATCGCGAACAACGCGGGCGTCGAAGGTTCTGTCATTGTCGAGAAGATCAAGAACACCGGCCTCGGCTACAACGCCGCCACCGGCGAGTTCGGCGACCTGGTAGCCCAGGGCATCGTCGACCCGGCCAAAGTGACCCGCTCTGCATTGCAGAACGCGGCCTCCATCGCCGGCTTGATCCTCTCCACCGAAGCCCTTGTCGCAGAGCGTCCTGAAAAGAACTCTCCTGCGCCTGCAGGCGGCGGTGGCGGCGGAATGCCCGGCATGGGTGGTATGGGCGGCTTCTAAGCAAGCTCCTTCCCTCGTACTCTCGAAACCCCGGAGGCCAATCGGCCTCCGGGTTTTCTTGTTTTGTTAGATAAAACCCTTCTGCTCGGCTCTCAAGAGGGCATGACGAGCCATAATAGCAAAATCAGTGTTTTGTGCAACCACGCAACGGCTCCCCGAAGCATAAGGACCGCTCACAATGTTATTATAAATGCTTACAGGCATATCTTCATAACCGATTGGCAGTGGTTGGTCTGCGCGGCATTGTTTTCTAGCGTCCGCACGGATAACGCTTGCCATTGTCGCGGTTGCGCTGAAGTCATTTGCGCCAACGAATTCCACTAACGGGTACACTGAACGAGTTTTATCCCCCCAAAAAACCACAGCACGGCGTCGCTTCACCATCCCCGCCGCTTCGCGGTCACAGAAGCAAATTAGGAGCGGTACTTCCTTGCCTTTGACCTGCACTTTGACTTGATACGCTTCCTCATAAACTTCTGGCTCTGTTTCCGTAGGCCAGAAATGCTCAAAGGTTGTTTGGTTCCACCGTAATGCTGTAAGTTGTTTCAAGGTAGGTATCCCTTTCTGATTTTGATTGTCTACGTCTTCTGGAATAGATGTACTTGCTGTTGCTTCCTTTATACTGGATGTGACAGATTGTTTTGACAAAGCTTCAATCATGGCTACTACTGACTGCTCAGTGGTTCGCCACTCCCCAGCAAACTTGAACCCAGTCAGTGTTCCTGCTTCTAGCTCTGCTATCACCTGCTCTTTTGTAAACTGTAGCTCTTCGGCTACATCTTCAGGACTTAGAATGTTCATCCTACGCGACATGACACTGTTGCTCCTCATTTTGATATGATACCATAATTAACTTTACTTGTCAAGTGAGTTCAATTATTCTGCAAGTGAAGTCTTAGTTGGATAGAATCACCTAAAACGTTTGTATGTGGTACAATAAGTGTATGCAGCCAAGTTTTCAACTCTATGATGTGGTGACTTTGACGGGAGATCTGCCGCAGCAAGGTCTTGTGCGCGGCCAAGTTGGGACTGTCGTAGAGCAGTATGCGCCGGATACCTTTGAGGTTGAATTTGCCGACCAGTCAGGCCGCACCTACGCGCTGACGACGCTGAAAGCTGAACATCTGCTGGTTTTGCATTACGAGCCTGCTTACGCTGTTTGATCTCGTAAACTATAAGAACCGCCGGAGGACTCTACAGTCCCCGGCGGTTTTGTCTTGCTAGAGTATGCTCGTTTGGGAGAGATGTTGTGCATAAATCCATACCCTGTCCAAAATTGATTATTGTGTGTGATCTTTCACTGGTAGAAATACGATATTTGCCGCTTCTTTAACCTCTTATTAACCATTTGAGTTTCCCCGCGCCTGCTTCTTGGTAGACTCTTTAGCATAGGCTTGTGACGGCGGGACCGCTCGGCGTCTGCGAGATGATACTGTGCTCTCATAGAAAGAGATGTTTGCTATGCGGAATGACCCTAACAAGAAGCAGCCGAACCCCGCAGACAGCGATCCATTGACCCCGCCGGAACTGCCGGGCATCACTTTGTCGGCAGCACCGCTGAGTCGGGGTCCCTATGGGGCGATCTATAAGGGCTGGGACCGGGTGCATCGCTACGATGTCATCGTCAAGGTGCAGCAGACGACCGGCGATCCCGTCGCGGCGGATCGGTTCCGGCGCGAGGCGGAGGTTATGGCGAAGCTGCGGCATCCCAATATTGTTTCGCTGTATCAGTTTCACGATGGCAGCCCGTCGGCGATGGTCATGGAATTCGTGCCGGGACAGACACTTGATGCGTCGATTAATGCAGAAGGACGGCTGACACCGGCAAGGACAGCAGGGATCATTGAAGACATTGCAGCGGCGCTGGACAGCATTCACGCGGAAAACGTCGTGCATCGGGATGTCAAGCCTTCCAACATTCTGCTGCCGAAGCATGGCCCGGCACGGCTGACGGATTTCGGAGTGGCGCACATTGATACATCGGCCCCGCTGACAATCCAGGGCGACATGCTGGGAACAATCGAATATTCTA
Source organism: Janthinobacterium lividum (assembly GCA_050954545.1). Taxonomy (GTDB): domain Bacteria; phylum Armatimonadota; class Armatimonadia; order Armatimonadales; family Capsulimonadaceae; genus JANXMY01. Next base: position 12,807 of record JBPBQB010000054.1, read on the forward strand.
GCCCGGAACAGGTCAAGGGAACAAGCATTCCGGATGCCCGCAGCGATGTCTATTCGCTGGCGGCTGTGGCCTACTTTGCACTTACGGGAACGCCCCCGTTCCGGGCTGCCGACAGCAGTATGCAGTCGCAGATGTCTGTGATGCATCAGCAGGTCTTCGCCGAGCCGCCGTCTCTGCGGATGCATCGCGCCGAGCTGACACCCGGCATCGATGCTGCCGTGCGTCGAGGCCTGGCTAAAGATCCTGCCTCGCGTTATCCGTCGGCGGGCCAGCTTGCATCGGCCCTGCGCTCTGCGGTCGCCGCTGCATCCGGCGCTCCCGATCAGGTCGCGACGGCAGTGAGCACCCGCCGCAACTATGCTCTGGCAGGAGCGCTGGTCGGGGCTGCGATTCTGGTGGGTGGGGGAGCGGCTGTCTGGAACCACGAACAATCGGCATTCGTGCCGACTTCGACGCACCCTGCCATAGCAGCTTCCAATCCTGTGAACGTCGTGCCTGCGCCAATCCTGCCTGCGAAAATCGCTCGGAAAAGCAAAGCACAGCTCAGTCAAAAGGCTGCTGTCATCGCGGCCCAGCCTAAGCCGAAGGCAGCGGTTATCGCTGCTGTGCCCATGCAGCATCACGCGGTTTCAACTGCGCGTCACAGTGCTGTTTCTCCGGCTTTGTATGTCGCCCGAGCAATGCCCCATATTATGCCGGAGCATAAACTTCTCGCGCAAGCCCGTTTGACCCAGAAGAAAGCGGTCACAGAGCGTCCGAAGTTCCGGCGCACTCCCGCTCTGGTCGCTCAAGCCGGGCATTCTGTCCAGGCGATTGGAGCGAAACCGCGGGACGCATCCGGTCAGGCCTGGCTGGCAGTCTATGCTCAGCAGACTGTCTCTCCGCTTGGGCAGGGTGCGGAAACGTCAGCCATCCCTGCTCGCATGGTGACGGTGGATGGTCAGCCGATTTCTGCACTTGCATCGGGCGGGTGGGCGGCGCTGCCAGCGGGGAAACATCTGATTGCCTATCTCCCTGACGGTGGCAGCGGCTATGGCGCGAATCCTGGTCTGTGGGTCAATCTGGCCCCCGGCACTCATGTCAGCCGCCAGATTTTGCTTCCTGCCGATGGCATTGTTCGGGTACGACCAGCAGCGTTGACAGCTTCCGATGATGCCACTCCTGCAAAACCGACTGTAAGCGTCTCGGACTCCCAACCACAAATTGCTGCTGCAAAGATACCTGCAGCAGTACCTATTCCTGTAGGCTGGTACAACGTTTCTGGCTGGATTGTCCGCAATGCCTCGGCAGTGAAGCCGACCCTGGTCCGCACCTCGGCCTACTGGGTGAAAGTGGACGGTAAGCCGATCTTAGCACTTGCAATGGGGCAATGGGCGGAGCTGCCTGCCGGGAAGCACACGGTCACGTTCCAGCCGACTAACGGCGTCGGGGTAGAGGCAAAGACCTGGGACATCGATCTCGCCCCGCAGGCACATCTCGATCAGCAGATCCCATTGCCGAACAGTGCGGTCGCCGCGAAATAAGAGGGCTGGAAAAACCAAAGATCGAAGGAGGGCGGGGCAAGGGCCTCGCCCTCTTTTTGTCTTATGCGCTGACGGTATGCAGTAGGGTGGG
>JBPBQB010000064.1:0-14407 GCA_050954545.1 Janthinobacterium lividum
AGCGCAGCGGGGCATGTTGGTGCCGCATCGCATCTCCTTCCGCGTGCCTCCGCTCGCGTGGATGCCTGGTTTCTCGAACAAATTTAATCATGGCGTTTTGCTGTCTTAATTGTAGCAAGTTTGAAGAGGTTTTGTCAACCAAATTATTTAAAGAAGGAAGGATTTTTCACGGCTGAAAAAGCCGGGGTATACTCAGAGAGTTATGATATTTGATTCACTGATATTGACTGCGGTTAGAGACGAACTCGGGCGGGCGTTAGTGGGCGGCAAGATCGAAAAGATCACGCAGCCGGACCCACTGGAGATCGTCCTGCGCTTCTACCATGCGGGGCACAAACACGATTTATTGCTGTCCTGTGATCCGGCTAATGCCCGCGCTCACCTGACCTTCACCCGCCGGGACAATCCGCCCACGCCGCCGCCCTTCTGCTCCGTGCTGCGAAAGTACCTGGACGGTGCCTGGCTGGATGATATTTCTCTGCCGCTGGGGTTCGGCGAACGGGTCATGCATCTGCACTTCAAAGCCGTCGACGGTGCGCCCTACACGCTGATTGCCGAGATCATGGGCAAGCACAGCAATCTGATCTTTATCAACGGCGCGGGAATGATTCTGGGGGCGGCGAAAAACATTGGCCGGACCATCAACCGCCTGCGGCAGATTCAGCCGGGCTTGGCTTATGACCCGCCGCCGCGTCAGCGCGGCAGGCGTGATCCCCTGCTGCCGCTGGAGATCGAGCTTGGCACTGAACCGCTGCCGGCGGAAGAAGCTAAAGACTGGCTGATGACCCACTGGTCGGGAATCAGCCCGCTGCTGGCCTCTGAGACTATCGCCCGAGCGCCTGATAGCCTGCTGACCGAACAGACTCTCCACCATGCCCTTTCCGTGCTGCTGACAGTGGTGCGAGTGGGGGATTGGAGTCCGCGTGTCTGGACTGACAACGTCGGTAAGATGCTGGGCGCGTACCCGGTGCCGCTGCTGACGGTCTCACCGGCAGATCAGCACCGCCGCGAGTCCATCAGTGTCGCGCTCGACCACGCCGCCTCGTCTATTGTCGGGCGAGAGACATTCGACCATGCCCGTGAGGCCCTTCTGGCAGCCCTGCGCCGTACCCGCAAGCTGCGGGAGCGGGAGGCATCGGAGATGGAGCAGGGGCTGCGTAACGCCGCCCGGTCCGAAGAGTACCGGCAGTCAGGAGACCTCCTGCTGGCGAACCGCTCCCAGATCGTGCGTGGTCAGCCGCAGGTCTCCGTTCCCGATTACTATGCGCCGGTTTCCGCTGAAGGTGAGACGACAACTCGTACAATCACGCTGGACCCGACACTGACTGTCTCGGAAAATGCCGAGCGGCTCTACAAGCGAAGCCGTAAAGCAGAGGTAAGTGGTGCGATGCTTCAGGAACGCCTGGCGTCAGCGCTGGCTGATGCGGCACAGATCGCTCAGGCGGAGATGGCAGCGTCTCGTGCCACTTCGCCCGAAGAAATCACAGCTTTGCGTGCTTCACTGGCCCCGTCGCTGAACCAGAACAGTCAGTCGAGTGGGGCAGGGGACAGCGCCGCGCGTCCGTCCCTGTCGGACTTTGAGGGACATAAGATCAAGCGGTTCCAAACTGTCGACGGCTGGGAGATTTTGGTAGGGGAGAATGCAACGGCAAATGACTATTTGACTACAAAGATCGCATCGTCATCCGACATCTGGCTGCATGTCCGCGCTGCCACGTCCGCGCATGGGATCATCCGTGCCCGGAACCGGCCTGCGTCAGTGTCCCATGCGGCTTTGCAGCAGGCCGCAGAGATGGTCGCGGCCCGCAGCGAAGTCAAGCACTCGTCGCTGGTACCTGTGGATTACACGCTGAAAAAGTATGTCCGCAAGCCCCGCAAGAGCGCACCGGGCGCGGTCACTTATCAGAACGAGAAAACTCTGTTTGTGGCAGGAATTCACGGCGAGTAAAGCGTTAAAAATTGAGCCGGGACAGTCTCCGTCAGCCAAACTCCGTTGTCAGAGCAATAGAAAAGGTGGCCCGAGGCCTCCATCGCTACCGTGTCTATTTGGAATATCGTTGGACGGCCATGACGTGATCCAACCGCTTTCGCTGTGTCGGTATCAGTAGAAAGATGAACATGGTTGCGCCCCATCTTCCGCAGGCCTTCTTGCATAATAAGCGATGCAGTCTGATGGCCTGTGCCATGGTACAGAATCGCAGGAGGCGAACTAGGAGCAAGCTGTAAATCAACATCGACACTATGCCCTTGATTGGCACGGATGTGGATGCCTGCTGGATCGAATGAGAACCGCTGCTTGCTATTGCGGCTGACTACTTCCTCAAGGTCAGCACGGCTGATCCGCATACGTCGCTCGGCGCACGCAGTAAGAAGGTCTGATATTGATACCCAGCCGCCCGGAGCTAATGTCAAACCTAATCCTTCAGGGTCATGCCGCAGATGTTTGCTCAGGTACTTGCTGATTTTTACTAAGCGAATATCGTCCATAATAAGTTTAAGTCCGCATCCGGCCCCGGCTGTTTTTCTCTCGTTCGCTATCGTCTTCATGCTCGACAACGTACTGCATCTGGTCGAAAAAGCCGCGCACCAGTCGTTCTCGGGTCATGTTTTTCATGACAATGTCGATCTCTGAACGCAGGTTTGCGCCTTTATCATCACGAATATGCATGATGCGGCCCGACAGCGTGATGTTGCCGCTCTTAACTGAGACATCGATCATCGTCGAATTAATCGCTCGCTTGCCAAGCTCACGGCGTACATTACGCGCGATTTCGGCGTCTTCTGAGGTCATTCGCTCGCCCTCCATTTTTGAGGTATTATACCCTATGCAGAACTACCGCGAACAAGAGTTCTCCGCCGTTACGGCGCAGACTATCTATCTGAACCATGCCGGCATCTCTCCAGCCCCCGCCCGTGTCGTGGCCGCCGTGACCGAGGTCGCTTCTCAGTCCGCCCGCGATCCCCTCGGCACTTTCTTCAACATTATACGTCCGGCGCAGGATTCGGGTCGGGCACGATTGGCCCGCCTAATGGGTGTTCCTGCCGAGCACTTGGCTTTCACCAAAAATACTGCACATGGTCTGTCGATTGTTGCCGACGGCCTGAGATTAGACCCCGGCGACAACGTCGTCAGCGTCGACTGCGAATATCCAAGCGTTGTCTATCCCTGGTATGCCCAAGCGGATCGCGGCATTGAAACGCGGCTTATTACGCCTCGGCCCAATGGTGCCTTTACCGCCGAAGATTTAGACGCGATCATGGATGCGCGGACCCGAGTCGTGACTCTGTCTTGGATTCAGTTCGGGACAGGGTTCCGATGCGATCTTGCTGCAATCGCTGCCGCTGTTCACGCACGCGGAGCGCTGTTTGTGGTGGACGTCATTCAGGGCCTCGGTGCGATGCCTCTGGAAGCGGAAAAGCTGGGGATCGATGTTGTGGCAACCGGAGCGCATAAGTGGCTGATGGCCCCTCCCGGCACCGGCGGGCTTTACATCGCCCCGCACGTTTTGGATCGCCTGCGCCTAGTCAACATGGGAGCGGGTTCTGTGGTAGATGCGTTCAAATTCGACCCGAAGACTTTCGTACCCAAGCCGACCGCCCAGCGTTATGAGGAGGGTTCCCCGAACGCTCTCGGTCTGGTTGGATTAGATGCTGCACTGTCACTGCTGGAAGAAGCAGGGATCGAAGCTATTGGCACTCAGATATTATCGTTAGCAAACCACGCCGCAGAGAAGCTGGAAGCAAAAGGCTACCGGGTCATCTCGCCCCGCGAAGACCACCAGCGGGCGGGCCTGGTCATGTTCCAGCATCCGACGTTGCCGAATGAAGAAGTCTTGCAGACATTGACCGAGGCTGGAGTAGTCGCCGCCGTTCGCGGCGGCAGCCTGCGCTTCTCACCGCATTTCTACAACACGGCTGATGAGATCGACCGCGCCGTGGAAGCGCTGCCGAACTCTTGAACCATGCGTTGAAACGCACGGCTACACGGCGCGGACGCCGGGAAGTCCCGCTTCGCGGGACTCGGAAAAGACTTACGATTCAGAGGGTAGAGGCAAGCCCTACGTCCTACACGGATTGTTTCTTATTCCCGCGAAGCGGTAGACTCTTGGCGTTCGCATGGACAAATGGTGGTCTGAGCGCGTAGACTTTGTAGATGAACTTGGAACTAAGCGGACGAACATTCCAGCCTGCCGCTTTCAGACCGTCGACAATCGAAAAGTCGTGATCCCACCCGTCCAGCACTACCAGATCGGTGACTTGGCCGCGAAGCGCAATCTCGCTGATGGCCTCGAAACGATCTTTGCCGCTGGACGGGAAAGTCAGCCTCTCATGGTAAGCGATGCTGCTCGGCGTTTTCAGCCCGACCAGATCGACCAGGGGGAACCGAGTCCGGCAGGAGATATACCCGGCATCATGGATCAGCAGAACTGAATTTGCCGGTAGGTTTTGATTGCACCAATCGGCGACGCCTTCCAGGTTGTCGACCGTGGAGCGGCAGCTTGTCTGATACTGGGCGTAGCAATGCGAAAGTCCTAAGAGGGACTGCCCAAGCGATAACGCAAAGACAAACGCGCTCCCCAATCGCAGGAGAGGTCGGGTCTGTCCCAGCGCATACACAGTGCCGAGTAAAACGAAGGGCAGCAGCGGAAATAGGTAACGTCCGCCGTAGGAGCCGACCGCCGTCGGGAACTGGGCGAAGTAGGCAAGAAACAAAACTCCCGCGAAGGCAAGCCCCGCTCGGCTAATCCCGGTGAAGACGAGAAATAGGGCAAAGATTGTTGTCAGGCCGAGATCGTCTTCGAACTGAGCGAGGCCCCTCGCGACTGTATCCGCCTTGACACTTGCAGGCCAGCCAGACTGTGCGAAAAAGAAGCGCTTGGCGTTGATTGTCGCGGGAAAGACAGACTTGTCTCCAGTCCAGGTCCAAACCATCCAGGGTAAAGCGAAGAGGCAGGCGATGGCGAGATCGCAGCCTGCGCGGCGCAGAAAGTCTGCTCTGTCAAGGCGCATTCGCCAGTGACGAGCCGCTTGCAGTCCGAGAAACAGGAGGGCGAGCGGAAGCAGATCAGGCCGAATAAAGGGCAATGTTCCGCACAGGGCGGGCAGGACCCGGCCCGGTATTCGCTCAGGACCGGACAGCAGGGTAAGGGCCCATGTCACGGCAGCCAGGACCATTCCTGTTTCCAGTCCGTTCAAGAGCTGGAACGCTGTTTCTCCCACAGTCAGACCCAGCACCGCGACCAGCACGGATGTCACCCGGCAGGCCCCATTGACCCGAGCCAAGCGTACCAAGCCCAGTGAATAGGCGAGAGCCGAAATCCAGAGGGACACGGCGAGGGCGGTTAACGGGCTGAAAAAGAGCATCAGCGCACTCACGAATGCGAGATGCACGACACTGGTGGCACCGGTCAGCGGGGAAGCGCCGGGATAATTCACGTCCCTGCCCGAAAGCAAAGCCTGAGCATTGTGGATAACGATATACGCATCGTCCCACGGAAACACAAGGGCTGGAAACGTGCATTCGTATCCGATCAATGCTGCCAAAATAAAGAGAGCCACAGTTAGATAGGGCAGACTATTTCGCCCGAAAGCGCTCTGATCTTTCAGAGCGACCGCCGCTGGCGAGAGTGGGAATTGACGTATCATGCTGGCCTGATTATCGGCAGAAGCCAGTGATTTCTACAGGAAAAACGCCCGGCGCTCTAAGCGCCGGGCGTTTTTGTCAAATGCGATAAAACGGTGAATATCGTTATACGCCGGTGATGGTATCCGAGGACACATCGGCATCGGAGCGCAGCTCGACTACGGCATCTTCGCCGGTCAGGGCAGAGACGGGAACCGCTTCGTCGGCTTCTTCCACTGCCTGAGCCGTTCGAGAATAATGCACGGCGGCGATGGCGGTGTCTTCCGGCGTCGTGAATTCCAGTTTCGAGTTGTGCGGCAGGTCGGAGACCCGCAGGACATCGCCGACTTTCATGCTGGACACATCGACGTCCAGATGCGCGGGCAGATCGCCCGGCTCGGCATGAACCGTGATCATCTCCATCGTGTGTTCCAGCAGCGCGTCGCTGAGACGGACGTCTTCAGGCTCGCCGATCAGAACAATCGGGATCTGAGCGGTGACTTTGTCACCCTTCTTGACCTGATGGAAGCCGATGGCGATGAAATTGCGCGTGATCGGGTTTCGCTCAAGCCGATCCACCAGCACGGAATGCGTCTTGGCATCGCCGGTCACGGTGAGATCGATGATCGTGTTAAGCCCGGTTTCAGCGGTCAGAATGCCGGCAATGGACTTTGCGGCAACCTCGACATTGACGGGTTCCAGGCCCTTGCCATAGACGGAACCAGGAATAAAGCCCTGGCGGATCCGTTTTTTAAGCTCGCCCTTTGTCTGCGGGCCGCGTTTAGTAGCGGTGATGTTCATAATCTGTCTCCTGAGAAATCTGCACTATAGAATACCCGGTTTTGACGACTGTCTGAGCACTGCGTCGAATTTCTCCCCAAATTCTTTTTGCCGCTGCTTCAGTGCGGCCTGCTGGTCCGCCGGAGCGACTTTGACCCAGGCAGTCATGACATGGCTATAAAGCCTTTGCAGATCGGTATCGGCCTGCGGGTCCGCCTGTCCCCCCGACAGCTCTTCCCGTTGCCCGTTCGTGCTGCCGCCTTCTGTCACGTAGGTTTCCAGCAGACGGGCGGCCCGGCTGTAGTAATCAATAGCCTGCCCCGGCTCTGTCTGTGCTGATTCATCACCTAAAGCAGCATCGCCATACGCAAAACTCGGCTCGACCGCCTCACCGAGCGCCGGGGCCGTGCCGACCGGGCTGGTTTCCAGGCTCGATAGGCGGCGATAGTAAATCAAGGCATCAGGCGTGGGGCTGAGCCGGGCGAGCTTCAGCAGAAGCTCCAGCGAGTTCGGCTCAGCCCGCAGACCTGCCTGATAGGATGCGATGGCATCCGCATTTTTCCCCGCCGCCTGCTGGACAATCCCCAGCCGCCGGTAATTGACTGAGTTTGGTTCCAGCGCCACTGCTGTTTGTAACGCTGTCTCGGCGCTCAACAGGTCCCCGGAACGCGAATATTCGATTTGATAGCCTTGATTGCTGGCATAAACGCTGTTGAGCGGGTCCCAGGCCCGTGCCTGTCCGTAACTTTCCGCCGCGCCGCCGGGGTCTGAGGTCTTCTGCGCCTGCGCTGCCAGTGCATACCCGGCCCCGATTCCTTGCGCTGCCGTTAGTCCCGCCAGGACGACCGCTACGCTGCCGACGGCGATAAGAAAGGGTGCCGCGATACGTGCCCTGGTCTCATCCGAATTTCGCGTATTTTGCCCTGACGCCAGCCCGGCCAGTGTCCAGAAGGCCGCGCCGAGAAAAAAGACATACCAATCCGAGTCGATCAGATTTTGCACGACACCGCCTGCCAGTGCCGCAATGAGGCCGCAGCGCAGCAGGCGCGTGTCGGCAGGCAGGAAGTCAGCAGCTTCTGTTTCAGAAGCCTGTTTCAGGCCGCGTATCAGCGAAATACCCAGCAGAACAAGTGTCGTCACTAAAACCAGCAGCGCAGGGATACCGATTTCGTCGGCCACCTGCAAATACGAATTATGCGCCAGGCGCGTAAACCCGGCCAGGGCATAACGCGGGTAAAGATCGACCCAGGTGCCGATACCGGTTCCAAGCACGGGGTTAGCCGCCGCCATATGCAGGCTGCCGCGCCAGGTCCAAAGACGAAAAGCGAAAGAATTGTCTTGAAAGTTTAGCAGCCGAATCAGCATGGGTTTTGCAAATACCGCTCCCCCCAGAACAGCGCCGAATAGGAGAATACCGAGTAGTCCTCGTGTCGCTTTCGGCAGAATAAGGCCCTGCCGCGTGGTAAAGATTACTCCAGCCGCAAATACCAGCAGGGAAACCACGACCGAAATGAGTCCGAAGCGTGATCCTGTTGTCAGCAGTGCAACTAGCTGCAGCAGCAGAACGACTCCCAACACTAAGGATGCCGCCCCTCGAAGAAGCGGTGTCAGCCCGCGTGTACTGGGCATTTCCAGAAAGAGGGCGACAGTTACAGGCAGAAGCACCACGAAGTAGCCCGCCAAAAAGTCCGGCGTAGAAGTCGCGAAGATTCGCCAGTACCGCTCTCCTGCTTTGAGGTGGACAATATATTCCTGCACTCCGATATCCGCGACAATCGCTGACCCGGCCACCCCTGCGGCAACCAGCGTATACAGGGAAATCCGATTGACACTGACCCGCCGGGCCAGCGCGAATAATGCGAAATACGCGGCTAGGAGGCTCCATCCGCGCAGCATCACGCCGAAATAGCCAGTGCCGTGCTGGACAACCAGTCGCACCGGAATAGACAAAAATCCGAGGCCGACCAGCACGAGAAATGCCTTTTCCGCCGATGCCAGGCGCACTGCAAAGGGACTGCTATCCCGGCAGGAATCAAAAACAGCCAGTAGGATAGCGAGAAATATCCCCGCACACAGAAATGAAGTCCATTCCGAGGAGGGAAGGGCAAGCGCGGACGGAGTATCCGGCTGGGCGGCATAGATCGGTGCCAGGACAAGGGTTAAGGCAAGCAGGATTGTGACGATGACAGTCATATGCCGGTGCTCCGGCTTCGTGCGGCTGTCTGGGTCGCCTGAACCGCCCGGCTGCCTGCGGCGCGGCGCTTGAGGATACGCACGGCGGCGCGGAGCCAGAGACCGGAATAGACGGCGGTGCGGCGCAGCAGCGATGAGTTCGGATGGCGTTTACGGTCATATTCGTACCACGAACGGTGGAATTCAATGATCATCTTATCAGCGTTTTTGTCGCTGGACCGTCCGATGGTATGGGTCACGACCGCTTCCGGGACGTAGACCACTTCCTGCCCGGCATCCCATGCTCGCTGGCAGATGTCGACATCTTCGCAGTACATATAGAACCGCTCATCCAGCGCTCCGATCTTGTCGATCATCTCCCGCCGGATCAGCATGGCGCACCCGGAGACCCAGTCGACAGCGGTGTCACTGGCATGGTCAAAGTTAGTCATCAAGTAATCCCGCGCAAAGCTATTGTTCGGAAAGAGCTTCCCTAAATAGGTGTTTCGAAAGAACCCTGCCCCGAGCGACGGGAACTGGCGGCAGGAGTATTGCAGCGTCCCATCCGGGTTCAGCACCTTCGGCCCGATAATACCCGCCTGCGGATGGCTGTCGGCATACGCCAGCAGGGCATCGAGAGCGCCGGGATGGACTGACGCATCCGAGTTCAGCAAAAAAACATACCGGCTCTCGGTTTGTGCAATCGCCTGGTTGTTCGCTTTCGAAAAACCTAAATTGTCGATGTTCGCGCTCAGATGCACTTGGGGAAACTCCGCCGCGACCATTGCCGCCGACCCATCCGCGCTGGCATTGTCTACCACCTGGACGTCATAGTTCAGGCGCGGCTTCGGCGCGGCATAGAGGGAAGTCAAACACGCCCGCAAGTCTTCACGGGCATTCCAGTTTACAATAATTACAACGAGGTCGGTCATGAAATTATCCGTGGTCGCTTCGATACGCAGTAATGCCGCAGGCATACTTTCAGTCAACACTTTATCTTACACCATTTTGTCAACACTACGCTCAATCATTGTTTTCTTCGCAGTACGCGCCACTCGTTCAGCCGTACCGCGCTCTTAATGAGCCATTTGAGGGGTGGGGCAATCGATTGGTAATGCTTATCGTAGAAGCGCAGGAGGGAGCGGTGGGATTCGCGAACCATACTGGCCTTCACCTGCCGGGTGCTGCCGCCGCCGTAATGCGTGACCACGACATCGGGCGTGTAGTATATAGGGAAACTATGACCGCGTTTGGCCCGCCAGCACCAGTCCACTTCATTGAAGAAGATGGGAAACTGCGGGTCCATGCCACCGACTGCGGCGTAGGCTTTCCGCGTGATCCACAGGAACGAGCCCATCGGCTGGTCGGCTTCGATAACACTCTCGTAGTCGAACCAGGTCATGCGGTATGCTCCAAAGAAGCGTGACTTGGGGAATAGGCGAGAGAGGCCGAGATATTCCCACAGCACCGGGCAGGGGTTGGGGAAGCTGCGGAGCGATCTCTGCGTGCTGCCGTCCGGGCTCAACAAGCGGCAGCCGAACGCGCCCATGTCGGAATTCAGATTGGCGAACTGAACGGCTTGGGTGAGGCTATCTGGGTGGACAATGACATCCGGGTTCAGCAGAAGCAGAGCGTCTCCTGTCGCCTGCGCCATCGCCAGAGTATTCCCGTCAGCGTAACCAAGATTGTCTGGGCTGGCAATGAGCCGGACGGAGGGGAATTCCGCTGCGACCATCGCTGCCGAGCCGTCGGTGCCGGCATTGTCGACCACGAGGATTTCCAATGTATCATCTTTTGGGGGAAACTTTTCTAGAGCAGTCAAGCATTCGCGCAGGTAGTCGCGCGTGTTCCAATTGACGATGCAGATGGAGAGGCGCATAACAGTTAATCAAGCCCAAACAGCGGGGCGGCTTCCGCGAGGTCACGCACCAGCACCGACGGCGGGCAGGAGACAAACCAGTCGGCATCGTTGCGGCCGAGAACGCCCAATGTCGCCGCACAGCCGGCCCGCTCACCGGCCTGAATATCCATCCAGTGATCTCCCACCATTGCGGCGCTGTCGGCAGACGCACTGAGAAGCCGCAGCGCATCCCACAGATGCTCCGGGTTCGGCTTCGTGCGGGTGACATCGTCGCGCGTCAGCAGCAGATGATGGGGCAGAGTGAACTTCGCGAGTAGCTGAACCGCGACAGTCCGGCAGTTACGAGTCACGATACCGACCTTGATGTCCTGAGCCACGAGCGCCGTTAGCAGTTCATGTGTCCCCGGAAGCAAAATCGGATGAGCACAACCTTCGACCTCCATCGCTTCCAGCTTTGCGAAGGCTGTCCGGCGCAGGCTCGCGCTGTCGCCACCGCGTACCTGCACGTCTTCGGCAGCGGCGTCTACTATTCCAAGAATATCCTTGCCTTCGATGATACTTGCTGGAACATTCCATGCCTGCGCTAACTGCTGCATCGCCGCCGTCATTGCCGGGAAATCGATGTGTGTCTCAACCAAAGTGCCGTCCAGATCAAACAGGACGGCACTTAGCGGCGAAAAAAGAGAAGACATAGCGCATTATAGCCGGGATTGCGGAAGCAGGTCAAGAAACTGACGCTTCTTCGTCGTGGGCCATGATCTCATCCGGGGTTCGGCCCACTGGGGCGGGAGCCACGGAGAGCGGGGCAGGGGAAGGGCCGTTCCGCAGGTGCTCGGCAATGACAGGGTTGTTGCCCCAGACATCGGTCACACGCTCTCCTGCCGTGTTGACATTGATGTCGACTCCGGCGGCGTTGTATTTGAGCAGCACTTGCTTGATCTCGTCGTAACGGGTGGGGTCGACAGATGCCGTCAATAGGTAATCACCTTCACGCAGCCTGTCGCTGACATTCGCTGCCGCTTGCTCCGGCATCCCCATATCGCGCAGGTACCCGGTGACGCCTCCCACCGCTGCGCCTGCTGCCGTCGTCGCCGCTGCAACACCGAACGCACCCGCCAGTATTCCGCCGCCGAGCACCAATCCGACCCCTGGGATAGTAATCGCTGCTGCCGCTGCAAGAATGCCCGCCAGCAATCCGACCCCGCTGCCGACTGCCGCACCGGCGGCGGCATCCTGGGGCGTGGTGGTCGTCAGTCCTAATTTACCCGTCGAATCCACGTTTTCCGGCGTATCGACGGCGGAGCGCGGCGTGATCGTGGACGCGATTGCAGCCGCTGGAGCCGTGCCTGCCTGCGGGGCATAAGTCGCCGCCGACGTTGTCCCGTCTTCCGTCAGCCGGGTGTAGCCGTCGCGGACACGCGCGGTTTCATCCTGTTCCGCTGCTTGACGATTCGCGACGCCGATGTTTTCGGCAGGGACGCCGTGGTCCCGCAGTGCGCCGATTGCCCGCTCGGCGTCGGCGACATTCTGAAAAAGTGCATAGATCGTTTGCAGTGCCATTGGAAAATCCTCCTCGATGCTGATGCTAACGTACCCCGCAGGCAGGCAGGGATAAACCCTCACCGATTTAGTGCCTAAAAGTCGCGAATACCAAATAACTGTTCAGTCCGAAGATCACGGCGGCAAGGAACCAGCCTAACGTGCGCGTGGCTGGGCCGTTGACAAATCGGCCCATCTTGGCTTTGTCACTGGTGAACTGGATCAGAGGAATGACTGCAAACGAAAGCTGCACGGACAGCACGACCTGGCTGAAGATCAGCAGCTTTCCGGTGCCGGACATCCCGTAGAGGCCAACAATAATCAGGGTGGGGACAATCGCCAGCGCCCGCGAGATCAAGCGCCGCAGCCAAGCGGGAATTTGAAAATGCGTGAAGCCTTCGAGTATGACCTGCCCGGCCATGGTTCCGGTGAGAGTCGAGTTCTGTCCCGAGGCCAGCAGGGCGATTGCGAACAGGGGCGTTGCGAGGCCGACGCCCATCAGCGGAGTCAGCAGCTTGTAAGCACCTTGAATGTCGCCGATCTCATGGTGACCGGTTCGGTAAAAGACCGCCGCGGCTAAGATCAAGATCGCCGCGTTGACAAACAAGGCCAGCATCAGCGCGACTGTCGAGTCGAGATACGCGCTTTGAATGGCCCCTTTTTTCTCTTTGAAACCTGCTCCGATATCGCGGGTTTGGACAATGGACGAATGCAAGTAGAGATTGTGCGGCATGACCGTCGCGCCTAAAATGCCGAGTGCGATATAAAGCATCTGCGGGTCTCGGATAATCTCGGCATGGGGGACAAACCCGGCCAGAACACCGAACCAGGCCGGGCGGGCGTAGATCATTTCGACGCTGAAGATGACCATCATTGTCCCAATCAGCGTGATAACCAGCGCTTCAATATACCGAAAGCCTTTGCCCTGAAGCATCAGCACGACCAGCACGTCCAACGCCGTCAGCGCACAGCCGATAATGAGTGGGATATGGAACAGCAGGTTCAGCGCAATGCCCGCGCCGATGACTTCCGCGACATCGCAGGCGATAATACCGATTTCCGCCGAAAGCCATAAGAAGATCGAAATCGGTTTTGAGTACGCATCCCGGCAGGCCTGCGCGAGATCACGCTGAGTGACGATGCCCAGCTTAGCCGACAGGGCCTGTAAGAAAATGGCCGTGAAATTGGCGATCAAGATCACAGAAAGCAGGCGGTAGCTATAAACCGAGCCGCCGCTGATGTCCGTCGCCCAGTTGCCGGGATCCATGTAGCCCACAGCGACTAAGTAGCCCGGCCCGAAGAACGCCAGAAAGCGCCGCCATGCTGTGGCATCTTTCGGAACGGCAACCGATTGAAACACTTCGGGAAGACTAGGCCGCTTGACAGGCCCGCGCCATCCCTGCGACTGCGCCGGTTCTTGTTCGAGAGTCTCTGGCGCTAATTCCATAACAGGTTCAAATCTAACTTTCTAAGTACGCCGGGGGTGTAGAACCCCCCGGCAAAGAAGCGTCCTGCGGACGAAGAACTGCAATCCATGCTTGACCAACCTACATCTTTGTCCGAAGGACACTTTCCTGCCGGGGGGTTCTACACCCCCGGCGTACTCGCCTCATGCCGATTATGCGGCTGGACAAAAATGCTTCCGGCAAGGGCCGGGCCGAGAAGCTGGGGCGTGTCATCGATCTGCACCGTCAGTAGTCCGTCGATCGTGTCTCGATCCAGCACCGTGACTACTGTGTTCAGATGGATCACCCGGGCGGTCAGAGCCCGCAGAACCTCGGCATTCGTGTCTTTGACCCGGGCCACGGTCACGGTCTCGCCGGGCGCACACTCGTTTAATGTCCGAAGATGTTCTTCGACCAATGTCCCGTCCGGGCTGGGAATCGGATCACCGTGCGGGCAGGCGCGGGGATGGCCGAGCAGGGCATCGATCCGTGCTTCGAATTCTTCCGAGATCACATGTTCCAGCTTCTCCGCTTCGGCATCGACTTCGTCCCAGGAATAGCCCATCGCCTGAGCCAGATAAAGCTCGAGAAGCCGGTGGTGGCGAATGACTTCCAGTGCGATCTTCTCGCCCACAGGTGTCAATCGCACTCCATAATAAGGAGTATAAGCGACCAAATTGAGCTGGTCTAAGTGCTTGAGCATCTTGGTGACAGCCGCCGCCGTCGTCCCAGTGCGCTCGGCGAGTGCAGACGTCGAAACTTTGTCGGTTTGAGTTTGCAGCTTATAGATTGTCTTGACGTAATCTTCCACGACAGCAGTTCGCATAATAGCCTCATAATTAGCGCCAGTGCAAATTATTATTTAACCTGGGTTAAATATCAGCGACAGTGTACCCGAATTTCGATGGAAATACTCATCATATAAATCCAGGAAACTCCTTGCTTTAGCAGGGGGAAGAATGGATTTCCTGTCTGCCGAAGGCGTAT
>JBPBQB010000096.1:0-14276 GCA_050954545.1 Janthinobacterium lividum
TAGCAACGGCAAAAATGGAAACGGCGTACATAGCCAAAATGGTCATCAGAACGGGCAAAAGAGCCAAGCACAGATTGACGCCGACAAGTCGGCAGAGAAGCAGCGAAACGGCGTTGTCTGGCGTATCCACAGTGCCTTTAATAAGCGATTCGAGGCGATGCGGGAAGGCTATAAAGAGCGCCTGACATGGATCATGGATCATCGGCTGGCGGTGACGATTGTTTTTGTCGTCTTCTGCGGGCTGTCGTTCTGCCTGTTCCCCTTTATAGGTCGTGACTTCTTCCCCCAGGTCGATGCCGGACAGTTCCGTCTGCACATCCGGGTTCCGCCTTCGACACGACTGGAAGAGACAGCAAAGATCTTCAGCCAGATCGAAGCCCAGATTCACCAGACCATCCCGGCGTCGGAAGTCTCGCTGACATTAGATAATATCGGTGAGCCGACCTTTGTCAACCTCGCCTACGGTGACAGTGCGACAGTCGGGCCGTCCGACGGCGAGATACTCGTTTCGCTGACACCCAAGCATCAGCCGACCGAGCAGTATGTGGAAGAGCTGCGCCGAAACCTGCCCAAGCAGTTTCCGCAGGAGACATTCTTCTTCCAGCCCGCCGACATTGTCAACCAGATCCTGAACTTCGGCCTGCCCGCGCCGATCGACGTTCAGGTTTCCGGGCCGAACCGCAATGCGGATGGTGACCTTGCCACGGCGCGGCTTCTTCAGACCAAAATGGCCGGTATTCCCGGCGCAGTCGATGTCCATTTGCAGCAGATCGTGAACGGACCGACCCTGAAAATCCAGGTAGACCGGACGAGGGCGGAGCAGCTCGGCCTGTCTCAGCAGCTTGTCTCACAAACTCTGCTTGTTTCACTGGCTGGAACGGGCATCAGCTCACCAAATTACTTCTTGAACCAGCAGAACGGCGTCGTTTACCCGATTACTGTCCAGACGCCCCAGTACCGGATCGACTCGGAAGATGCTCTGCTGAATACGCCTCTGACCGCAGCAGGGCTGACTCAGCCGGAGCTGCTGTCGAGTGTTGCGACGATCACTCACGGAACGACGCCGCTGGTTATCACGCACTACAACATTCAGCCGACTTACGATATTTATGCAAGCACGCAAAACCGCGACCTCGGCGGCGTCTCGAACGACATCACCAAAGTGATTGCAGGCGCAGCCAAGCATCTGCCGAAAGGCAGCACAATCACGGTGCGTGGTCAAGTTCAGTCGATGAACTCGTCGTTTACCGGCCTGTCGCTGGGCCTAATCGGGGCAGTCGTGCTGGTCTACCTGCTGCTGGCAGTCAACTTCCAGTCCTGGCTTGACCCATTGGTCGTTGTTTCCGGCGCACCGGGCGCGATGGCGGGCATCTTGTGGATGCTTTATGTCACTCAGACAACACTCAACGTGCCGTCTCTGACGGGCGCAATCATGACAATCGGTGTTTCGACCGCGAACAGCGTCCTGGTGGTGACGTTCGCAAATGAACGCCGGCTGGAGGGCATGAGTGCGCTTGATGCCGCGATCGATGCAGGCTATACGCGCCTGCGCCCGGTCCTGATGACCGCACTTGCGATGATCGTCGGCATGATCCCGATGGCTCTCGCGCTTGGCGAAGGCGGCGAACAGAACGCGCCGCTTGGCCGGGCCGTCATCGGCGGCTTGCTGGTGGCGACACTGACCACATTGTTCATCGTTCCGATCTCTTACAGTGTCCTGCGTAAAAACCAGCCACAGCCGATTGAGGAAGATGATGACGAAGACGATAAAGCGCCGAAATCACAGCCCGCAAAGCATCGTCATCCTGATGATGAGTCTGCCGAAGACCAGCCCAACCGAAAGCTGGAAGGCCAGCCCGCGTAGAACAGTATCGCCGAGTGACGAACAAAAAGTATAAGAGAAACCTATGGCAGCAGAACCAACCACACCGCAATTAGAGCATCATGAAGCGCCGCTATTGACCGGGCCGGATGCCGACCAAAAGCTTTTGACGGCACCCCATGCTGCTGCCCCTCCACCGGTAAGCAAGCCGGCGGACGCTGCAGCTTCGGGGACCGATACCGAAGACAAAGCGCCGCCAAAAAAAGAGTACAAGGGCCATATTTGGAAGATCGCCGTTATTCTGCTGATCGTCTTCGGTATTTTCTTGCTGATCGGCCTTCTGCCCCGTCTGCACCGGCAGCCCCAGATCAATGATTACGCCAAAGCTCACACCAATGTCGTGCCGGTGGTGAATGCCGTCTCAGTGCAGGCTCCTCCGGCATTTGACACGCTCGTGCTGCCGGGAAATATTCAGGCGGTCCAGCAGACAGCAATCACGGCACGGGCGGCAGGCTACTTGAAGAAGTTCTTTGTCGACATTGGTGATCGGGTACACACTGGTCAGCTTCTGGCGACTATCTCGACCCCGGATGTCGATCAGTCTGTGGCTCAGGCGCGGGCTCAGTTTTCGCAGGCTCAGGCGGCGCAGTCTCAGTCGTCGGCCAACCTTAATCAGCAGCAGGCGAATTTAGTGCAGCAGCAGGCTGAGCTTTCGCGGTCTGGGGCGACGTATCAGCAGTCCAAAACTGACCTGGCGCGAGCGAATGCAGCGCTGGCTCAGGCTCAGGAAGCGTCGGCCCAGCAGAGCGCTCAGCTCACACAGGCGACGGCTAATCTGAATCTGGCACGGGTGACTGCCCAGCGTTATCAAAATCTGCTGGCGGCAGGCGCAATCGATCAGCAGACCACTGACCAGGCAGTGGCGTCGTACCAGACTAACCAGGCGAATGTCGCATCTCTTGCGGCAGCGCTTCGGGCCGGACAGGCAAATGTCTCAGCCTTCCGGGCTGCCGTACTGTCCAGCCAGGCGAATGTAAAAGCGTTTGCCGACGGCATCCGGGCCAGTCAGGCCCAGGTCGGAGCGGCGGCGGCGAATGTGCAGTCGTACCGTGCGGCTGTCACGGCAGCAATCGCGAATGTCCGGTCTGCACAGGCAAATGTCGCTCGCAACTCGGCTTTGCAGGGCTTTCAAAACGTCACCGCACCCTTTAACGGCATCGTTACAGCCCGCAATGTGGATACAGGAGCTCTGATCTCGACATCAGGCGGACCAAGCGGCGGCGGCGACAGTGTCGGCAGCGGTGCAGCGGGCACTACCACCCAGGGCAACGCGGCAGGCGGCAGTTCCAGCAGCGGGTCATCACCAGGAAATACCAGCAGCTCGAGCAGCCCTAGTCTGTTCAGTATCGCTCAGATCGATACGCTGCTCTTTTATGTCAGCATTCCACAGACCTATCTTGGAATTGTCGGTGTGGGCCAGCCCGTCCAGGTCACGGTACAGGAAACGCCGGGGCGAATTTTTACAGGAACGATTGTCCGGACGGCAGGGGCTCTCGATGCGACCTCACGTACTCTTGTGGCCGAAGTGCGCTTAAACAACCGTGACGGAGCTTTGCGCCCCGGTATGTTTGCACAGGCGACGATCCGTGTCCCCCACCCCGGTTCATCGGTCGTCATTCCTGGCCCGGCACTTGTGACGAACGCACAGAACACGCAGGTACTAGTCATCGGGCAGGATAACAAAGTGCATTTCCAGCCGGTCACGGTCGGACGCGATTTTGGGACGGTGATTGAGATCACTCAGGGTCTGCACGTCGGTCAGCAATTGATTGCCAGCCCGAGCGACAGCATTCAGGAGGGTGAGAAAGTCAAAGTCGCCCCACCCCAGCCGAAGGACAAATCCGGCAGCTAGTCTCTGCTGAACGATTTTATACTGCGACTGCTGAACAAGCAGTCGCATTTTTCGTTATCAGATGGTACAATTTGACTTATTCTCATTGTTTGTTCTGCTTGGAGTCCTGCTTTCTTTGATGCTGACCGCCCGGCACTGGCCGTGGCCGCTTGCGGTAGCAGCAGTCGTTGCCGGCAGGTCACTGATCGGCTGCTTCCATGGATTTCTCATTACCCGTGTCAACTTACAGCCCTTTATCGTGACTTTGTGCGGCCTGCTGTTCTACCGGGGCATTGCGCGTTTGGTAGTGGCCCAAATGAGTCTGATTAGCCGCAACCGAATTGCTTAATGCAGGCCACTTTAATTCGCAAGCCAGATGGAAAACTAGCGCTTTAGTATCCAAGCATTATTTTGAGCGTCAGACTCATTTGGGCCATTACCGCGCGTTTTATTACCGGCGACGCCACGGCGGGCTTCGGCGAAGCCAAGGGGCTCAAGACACTCCAGGTACTAGCGACCGGCAGCGTACTAGGTGTCCCTGTGCCGTTTGTGCTGCTGATCGTAGTCGCGTTGATTATGGGCGTCGTTCTTCACCGTTCTGTCTTTGGCCGTAATCTTTATGCGGTAGGTCGGAACGAGGAAGCGGCCCAGTATTCCGGTGTCAACACGCGGCGCATCGTCACAGGAGCGTACATCATCTCGGGTCTGCTGGCGAGCTTGTCCGCGATTTTGTTTGCCTTCTTCACAAACTCAATCGCGCCGTCCACGCAGGGCCAGTCGTATGAGCTGTACGGGATCGCGGCGGCGGTGTTGGGCGGGTGCAGCCTGCGGGGCGGCGAAGGCTCGATCATCGGCATTCTGATTGGCGCGGCGCTTTTACAGGTGCTTCAGAACCTGGTCAACCTGCTGAATATCCCAAGTTCGCTGAACTTCGCGGTCGTCGGTGCCGTGATTTTGCTGGGCGTCATTACCGACCAATTGCTCAAAAAGAAGGGGAAAGCGTGAACGCTAGGAACCCCTCCCGCCTTGTTTCGCAGGGTCCCTCCCCTGTTAAGGAAGGGCTTTCGGAAAAAGAGTAAGGACAACGGCCCTTGCTTCTGTCTTTTCTATTCTGTGGCCCTTCCCTAACAGGGGAGGGAGGTGAGCCCTAGCGAGATGGGAGGGGTCTTAAGACGAAACCGGGTATACACGCACTATGACAGAAAAACAAGCCAGATATTCCTGGTGCGACGGTTCGGGCGTTCTGGTAAAATGGCGGGCGCAAGCTGATGGCGGGTAACCGGGTGTCAGGACATCTGAGCGGCGGTAAGTACACCGCAAGCCACACGACAGTCATTGAGGCAGCTTCTCTGCCCGCACAGGCGGCAGCGCGGCTTGAGTGTGTCAGCAAGATTTCGCTGGGCTTGATCAAGACCCTTCGCAATGGCCCTCCGGCGATTAAGTTCACGGAGGAATGCGCGGGCTGCGTCCTGGTCAAAGTGCGAGGCGGCAGCTCTATTCAAGAAATACGAGTCTATACAACGGATAAAGAGGCCGTGGAGTCTGCAATGCGGACTGCATTCAAGTAGACGGAAGAAAGATAGCACACACAATGGAAACACGCAAGATAGGTTCGCTGGACGCTTCGGTGGTCGGCCTCGGCTGCAACAATTTCGGCGGGCGTATTGACGAAGAGGCGACGGCGAAAGTCGTCGACGCGGCACTGGAAGCCGAGGTCACTTTCTTTGACACCGCCGATATTTATGGTGGCACGAAGAGCGAAGAGTTTTTGGGCCGAGTTCTCAAAGGCCACCGCGACAGAGTGGTTCTTGCGACCAAGTTTGGCGCAAAAATAGATGATGCGCGTCCTGGCGGGGCAAAGCCTGCGTATATTCAATCAGCGGTCGAAGATAGCTTGCGCCGCCTACAGACAGATCGAATTGATCTTTATCAGATCCACGTGCCTGACGACAAAACGCCGATTGCAGACACGCTGGAAGCTCTGAACGCGCTTGTCGTGGCCGGGAAGATACGGGAGATCGGCTGCTCTAATTTC
Source organism: Janthinobacterium lividum (assembly GCA_050954545.1). Taxonomy (GTDB): domain Bacteria; phylum Armatimonadota; class Armatimonadia; order Armatimonadales; family Capsulimonadaceae; genus JANXMY01. Next base: position 5,749 of record JBPBQB010000096.1, read on the forward strand.
TCGGCAGCACAGCTTCGGGAAGCCGAAGAAGCGGCACTGGGCGGAGCACGGTTTGTCAGTGTCCAGAACGAATACAGCTTATTGAAACGGGAGCCGGAGTCAGATGTTCTGCCGGATTGTGAGCGTCTTGGCATAGGCTTCCTGCCCTACTTCCCCCTTGCCAGCGGACTGCTGACGGGCAAGTACCGGCAGGGAAGGCCTCTGCCCGAAGGTACGCGCATTCAGGCTGATGGTCGGTTTTCAGAACTGCTGACCGATCAGAATCTGGCACTGGTCGAGTCCTTGATTGCATTTGCGGAAAAGCGTGATCACACGCTTCTGGAATTGGCTTTTTCCTGGCTGATCCGGCAGCCTGCGGTTGCCTCTGTGATTGCCGGAGCGACTTCCGCAACACAGATACAGTCCAATGCAGCGGCAGTGAACTGGCATCTATCGAGTGACGAATTGGCCGAGATCGAGACGCTCTTGAATGGTCACGATCTATCATAATTTGGCGCTCAGCAATGCCCGCCTAGCTTTGGATATGCCGCAATTCAGCGATCTGGAGCTTGTGGGCATTGCTTTGAATACGGACAATCTGGATGAGGCCTTTGATCTGACGATTCACCGTGACGGGGAGAATTGGACTGACGATAACTCGGTGATGTTTTTTGGAGATCGCCGGAGCAGACGATCATCTCACGAGGGCGACGTGTTTATTTTAAGTGACGGCACGGCGCATCTGGTATTGACACAGGGGTTTCGGCATCTTCCTCACTTGAGGCTGCCGTTTCTTTGAGCTATCCCGCATAAAGTTCGGCATAGCTCTTGACAAACACACTCGGATTTCAGTATACTGTTCTTCAGATGCCGGGGTGGCGAAATGGTATACGCGCAACGTTGAGGTCGTTGTGGGGGCAACCCTGTAAGAGTTCGAGTCTCTTTCTCGGCATTTTCTGATTTACTCAATCCTCATTCTTGAACTTCTTTTCTCCACAGGTACGCGCATGAATCCGAAGCAGATTGCCGCTGAACGTGCCGTCTCATACATTGAGGACGGAATGACTGTCGGCCTCGGCACCGGCAGCACGTCAGCCTATGCAATCCATGCGTTGGGCCGGCGATTCCAGGCCGAGTCCCTGCACATTCGCTGCATGGCGACATCAAGTGAGTCTGAGGAGCTTGGCCTGACTTATGGTCTGCCGTTTGCCGCCCACGAAACTATTTCCTATTTCGATATTACGATAGATGGCGCTGACGAAGTCGACCCGGAATTCCGTTTGATCAAAGGTGCCGGCGGAGCGTTGGTTCGGGAGAAGATCGTCGCGTCGGCAACTCGTATCGAGATTATTGTGGTGGACGAAGGAAAAGTGAAAGAAGCGCTTGGTGCTCGTCCTCTGCCGGTCGCGATTTTGCCTTATGCCTGGCAGTGGACCCAGGCCCGTATCGAGGATCAATTCGGCATCGGCGCACCTCTGCGCCTGATGCCTTCTTTGAAACCCTTTCTGAGCGACGACGGCCTGTATTTACTAGACTTAGCCTTCAATAGTCCGCTTCCCGCCCCGGACACTCTTGAAAATCAGCTCAAAACCATTGTCGGTGTCGTTGAGGTAGGATTATTTATTGGCCTCTGCCAGCATCTCATTGTTGGTTTTGAGGATGGACACCTGGAAGAAAAACTTCCGGCCAAATGATTGTCTTCCTAGATCAGCTGTGAAGAGATGCTTCCAATCGCTGCACCAGGGCTTGAAGATGTTCGATCTGCTCCTGCTGGTGCCGGATCGCTTCTTCCAGCGGGGCACGGGCCAGTGCCGCTATGTCGGCGATTGCCTCGTTGAGCGCTTCACTCTGAACCGGCTGCTGGAACGCTTTGGGGACCAAGGGATTTGGGTTCCAATCGGCCATTCCCTGCTGAAACTTTCGACTGATCGTTTCGGTCTCGATGTTATGTGTCATGTCAGACCTCTTTCCTGAGTGTACACGGAATTTTCGCTGCATGCTAAGATATACCTTAAAAAGCAAACAAAATGTTGCGCTGTCACATTGCTGCATTTCTGGTACACTAAGGTATGTCACTTTACGCTGAGCTTCACCGCCATTTGGGCGGGGCTGTTGTCCCGCGTGTCTTCTGGCGCTATCTGATTCGCAACAATCACCCTCTTGCCGCTGAGTTTCCTGAATATGAAAGCTTTGAAGCGTATGTCACCAAGCCTCGTGCTTCGCTGGCCGAGTATTTGGAGCTTCATGCGCTAGTCGAGCCGTTTCAAACCCTGGAAACCCTGCCATATTTTGTCTCCAAGCTGGTTCGCGGAGCGTATGTCTTTGAGGGCATCTGCTATTTGGAGTTGCGCCATACGCCGTATTATCGCACTGATCCGGCCCTCTCTCAGAACGATAGAATCGCTCAGATGAAAGATGTCGTAATGACAGTGGGTGACTCCGGACACGATGCCCGCTATCCATTGCTGATGCGTCAAATCCTGTGCATGCATTCACAACTGCCGTATGAAGTCAATCGGGCGATTTTGGATCTGGCTCTCAGCCTGCCGCAGTATGTCTGCGGCGTTGATCTGGCAGGGCCGGATATTTACTATGCCGAACGTCTTGAGGAATGGGTCGGGCTCTTTCGGTCGGCGCAGGAACAAGGCATGAAAACGACCGGCCATCTGTACGAGACACCGGACGGCTGTCACCCTGCTCTGCTGCCCTACCTTTCCCGCATCGGGCACGGTATCCAGATCGCGCTGCATTTCCCGGAGCTGCTGCCGGAAGTTGCGGCTCGGGGTCAATGCCTTGAGGTCTGCCCAACGACTTATCTTAAAACGGGAACTTTACAGGACTTAACCGCGCTAAGGACAGTGTTCGAGCGCTGCGAGGCGGCAGGGGTCGATGTCGTAATTTGTACGGACAACGCCGGGCTGCACAATGTCCGTCTGCCCTGGGAATTCGAAAACCTTTTGACCCAAGACGTAATTGATTTCAGCCAGCTCGCCGCTTGTCAGGATGCTGCATTCCGCCATGCATTTGCCTGGCCGCATCCCAATCCGCCGCGCATGCTGCTCGATCAGCTTATCTCGGCCTCCCCGCTTTAAGATGGGACTTCAAAGGAGAATAAAGACAATGACCAAACCATTTTTGATTGCAGCCGCTCTGCTGCTGACCGCACTTCCCGTGCTGGCTCAGACCCCGGACCGGGGCGCAGTCCCTGAAAAGCATGACAGCAATTCCCTGCATAAGCTGGGAAATTCCATTCAGTACCCATTTCGTAAAGCAGGCGAGAATGTCAGCAAGTCCACTCGCAAGGGCGCGAAAGATGTTCAATACGGTGCCCGCAAGAACAGTGAAAATCTGAGCGTGAACGCACACCGGGCTACCGGTCAGAAGTCTGTTGTCCGCCGCAAAAATGGAGCGCGTCGGCATGACACGATTGTCACGCCGAAGGGCCATTTGCATCGTATCCACAAGTCAGCTTGACAAACAAAAACGCCGTTTCTTCTGAACTAGGAAGAAGCGGCGTTTTTTGCTGAAGTTTGGGAAGCAGGCGACTGAAGTCGCGGCAACAAGTTCGCAAAAGCTGCCTTCGCAGGTTAATACAGAGGTTATAAATGAGACTCCGTATTAGTCCACGCAGGTGGACTTTGTGCTTTTGTTGCCGCGACTTCAGTCGCCCGTTCTACAAATCGCGATCACCGGGCCAGCGCAAACAGCGGCTGCTCGGCGAGCCCCTGCGTTTTAATAGCTTCTTGCTCTGGCTCCGATAGAGGCGTAAAGGAGTCGGCGATGTACATCGCCATGCGAAACAAGCGTATGTCGCCGGGCGGGATTGCAGACGTGATCGGCAGTGAGAGCGTATAGCGCAGGGCTTGAGTCGCTTCAGTTCGGTCTGCAAGCGGCTCGTACCAGGCTTTTGGATATTCACTGCGCCGTCCATCGCCGTCCTGCCACGGGCCGCGTGCCATACCTTTAAGCGCAAGCCGCGCAACACCTTTTGCCTGGGCCGCTTCCATCACCTGCGGGCCGAAGTCTGCGTGTTCGTAGGTGATGTAGTTGAACGGGAAGAGGAGGCTGTCGAATGCATACTGACTCATGGCGTCAAGCGCCGCTTGGACACTGTGGGCGCTGAACCCGAGATGCTTGATCTGACCTTCGGCCTTCGCACGGATAAACGTTTCCATCGCGCCGTTCGGCCCGAAGGCCTGCGCGATGTCGTCCTCAGTCGTGATGGCATGAAGCTGATACAGGTCAAAATGATCGGTCTGCATCTGCCGCAGCGAGTTTTCCAGTTCTTCTCGTGCGCCGACAGCGTCACGGCGTCCGGTTTTACACGCCAGGAACACGTCATCACGGTAGGGCTTGAGCGCCGGGCCAAGCCGCTCCTGAGCATTCCCATAAGACGGTGCGACATCAAAATAGTTGATGCCCCGGTCTATTGCTTCGCCGACATACTGGTCTGCTTCCGCAGGCGTGACATCCATGACAATGATGCCTCCGAAGCCGAGAACGCTAAGCTCCCAGCCTGTCTCCCCATACGCTCGTTTTTCCATGGTGTGCCTTTCTTTTTGAGTGACAAGTATACCCAACTTTCCGATTTGGGGTATAGGGGGATTATGAAAAAACGAGTATTTGGAAACGCGGGTGCAGAAGTCTCCGAAGTGGGCCTCGGCTGCTGGCAGCTTGGCGGCTCCGATTGGGGTGATGTCAGCGGAGAGGAAGCGCTTTCGATCCTTCAGGCAGCAGCAGACAGCGGGGTCACATTCTTCGATACGGCGGATGTCTACGGAGGCGGGCGCAGCGAAAGCTTGATCGGCACGTTCCTGAAACAGACCACCGCGCCGGTTTTTGTGGCGACCAAGCTGGGCCGGGCGGGCGACCCCGGCGGCATGGCGAATTACACGCGAAGTGCAGTCCGGGCGCATACGGAAGCCTCCTTAAAGCGTCTTGGAATAGATGCTCTTGACTTGACCCAGCTTCACTGCATTCCGCAGTCGGTCTTGGAAGACGGTGAAATCTTTGAGTGGCTGGGCGAGCTTCAGCAGGCAGGTAAGATTAGGCGCTTTGGGGCGAGTGTCGAATCGATGGAGGAAGCCAAGATCTGTCTGGCTCAAGAAGGACTGGCGTCCCTTCAGATCATCTTCAATATTTTCCGGCAAAAGCCGATCACTGAGATTTTTGACCAGGCCCAGCGGCAAAAAGTCGCGCTGATTGTCCGGCTGCCTCTGGCAAGCGGCCTGCTGTCGGGGAAATACCGCAAAGATACCCAGTTCGCGCCGCAGGACCACCGAACCTATAACCGCGATGGTCAGGCGTTCAATGTCGGAGAAACATTCGCGGGGCTGCCCTTCGAGCATGGTGTCGAGATGGCCGATCTGCTCAAACCGCTCGTTCCTGAAGGCATGACACTGGCTCAGATGGCGTTGCGCTGGTGCCTTGACTTTGAAGCAGTCACGACAATCATTCCCGGCGCTAAAAACCCGGCGATGGCTGAGGCCAATGCATCTGTCAGTGCGCTGCCGCCACTGCCGCCGGCTCTGCATGAGCAGCTAAGTCGTTTTTATAGTGACCAAGTCGCCGAGTATATCCGCGGTCCCTATTGAACACGAAAAACCCCACTCGAAAATAAACTTTCGAGTGGGGTTCAAATATCTACTTAGTAGTCACTGATGATCTGGGTCTGTAACGTCAGCGGACGATTGGTTTTGATAGTCACTTCCGTGCCGCTTTTGATGTTGATGTCGCTGGCACCATGTTTCTGAGAAGCGTTCACGGCGTACCCACCGAGGCCGCCGAGGGCTGCGCCGCCGAGGGCATCTCCCAATTTCCGCTTACGAGAGAAGCCAAGCAAGGCACCGATACCTGCGCCGATACTGGTATCACTCGATTTGTCTGAGCTTTTCGTCTTGCCTGAAAACTCAGCGGTCGCAAGGTTATAGGACGAGCTGCCGTTTCCGGTGCCGAAACGAACGTAAAGGACTCCGGCTGTGTTAGGGGTTGCCTGACGCACAGATGTGATTATGCCATTTAAGACCGTACCACTCGGCAGGCCGCTGGAATCGTCGTCAGCCACGACGACTTTCACATGGTCGCCGGTTTCGGCGTTCTGCGAGTTGATGTCCCGCAGCAGCTTGACTTTAACCGATGTGCCGGACGGGATTTGTCGTTTCGGCATCTGGATATCGGTGCCGGACTGGGCAAATGCGGAGGCGGTCAGGCTAAGCGGAGCTATGAGCATCAGTCCACTCAGGACCATGCTTGTCGTTGTATGTTTCATTGTCTCCCCTTTTACTTTTGAGTATTACTCTTTAATACTGTGTTTAATATTTAGTTCGTATCCTGTGGATGCACAAACTAAACAACTGTTACAGTTCAGAAGACGCATTCACCGCGCTTTTTGTTCCCGTAAGCTGAACTACGCAGTGGAACCGCCCGGCGATTTCACTGGTTATGACAATGCCAAATCACTTAAATTGATGAATAACACTAAGGAAATGATTTATGAAGACACTCTATACGGCAGTTGCAACTGCGACCGGGGGCCGAACCGGCCATGTGGAAAGCACTGATGGGCTTCTCACCGTTGATTTGGCTCTTCCCAAAGAAATGGGCGGCAGTGCAGGGACAGGAACTAACCCGGAACAGCTATTCGCGGGTGGGTATGCGGCCTGCTTCGGCAGTGCGCTTGATTATCTCGCCAAGCAGCGGAAGATCGAGACCGGTACAGTCAGCGTGACGGCGCAGGTGGGGATCGGCCCAAACGACACCGGCAGCTTTTCACTTTCCGCCGCTCTCGACATCATTATTCCTGCGCTCAGTCAATCGGATGCCGAAGCACTGGCGGCAGACGCCCATCAAGTCTGCCCGTACTCGAATGCCGTCAAAGGCAACATCGATGTCGCGTTGACCGTCCACGGCGGCCAGTAACCAAGACAAAGCCGCGAATGAAAGATCATTCGCGGCTTTTTGCTTGATTACTTTTTGAGCATATGATGCGCGGCCGCACCGGCAACGATCCCGGTTGCGAGAGGATGGCGCTCCGCCAAGTTCGGCTTCTTGCCACTCGCGGCCCGGCCGCTGGCACCCTTTTTTGCCATATGATGTGCGGCAAGTCCCGCAGCCGCTCCCGCCGCGACGGGATGCTTGTGAAGAATGCCGGCCTGTGCCGGGAGTGCGGAGAACGCTGGGATAAGAAGCGCCGCAGCCACCGGCAGCAGAGCCGGGATTGTCAGTTTGTTGAGTTTCATAGTAGGTATCCTTTCGGTCAGCCAAGAGAGGCTGTTCGACTGCAAGAAGCGATAGCCGCCCCCGAAAAGTTCCTAAACGCGCTTGCAATTATTTCAGCGGCGCGGTATAATTGAGAACCACGACGCGTGGGCAGTTGGCTCAGTGGTAGAGCACTTCCTTCACACGGAAGGGGTCAGGGGTTCGAATCCCTTACTGCCCACTTCATTCGAGAGTAGATTTGCCGATCTACTCTCAAAACTCACCCTTTCCAACCGCTTTTGTTTTCTTGCGAACTATTTCTCTTTTTGTCCGAAATGGGCAGAAGGTCAATTTTGCAGATTTTACCCCTCCCGATTGTTTCACGACGCTGTGTTCTATGAAGAGAAAACAAGACACACATTCTATTCAGATGGCAGCGCCCAAGAGTTACGTCTTGGGAACGCATCAGGGATCGGCCTCCTATTATCTCGCCTGCTATTTGGTTCAGGCTGGAAACCTACCGATAACAGCAACCATTGAGGCAAAGCCGGTCCCCAATCTTCGCTAACAAATCGCTAGAGCCTGTTATGCACTTTTTTAGAACAGCAGGCAGCTATTACGGATATTGTTTATCAGCCTACTTGCTTAGCCGAACCCGAATAACGCGGGTTGCTGGCCGAAATACTCTAAATTCAGCCGCGCCAGGGGCAAATCAGACCAAACAAGCCTACAAAGTGCATAACAGGCTCTAGAGGAATAACTATGAACGCATCGACAGAACTTGGAATTGGGGTTGTAATTGTAATTTGCTCAGTAGGAATTGGATACCTTCGGATGATCGCAGCCTTTGAGTCGTTTCAGTCGGAACAGGCGGCCAGTGCAAGTGGCCAAAGTGGCTATTTACTCTCTGTTTCGACAGGATTACTTGCTCTCGCTTTGGCAGTTTTAGATAAGGCTGTGGAAGTAATCATCTAAGCGAATCGTCCAGAGATTTGCTAAAGTAAAGTCAAAAGCATCTGATATGAGACTATGGTTTTCAAATACGCATAAATCGATAAATTTTTTATCGACTATGGATCTTCCAGATTTCGTGGTTCTAACGGGTGTCAATGGTGCAGGCAAATCCCATCTTTTAGAGGCCATCGACAACGGCGCGATTAGAATTGACAACATTACTCCTAACAATCAAACACGCCCAATTCGCCGCTTTGATTGGAATACACTTATTCCTCAAGATACAGGTGCTTTCGCGCCTTCTCAACTCTCACACGAACGATTTGCTCTATGGACCCAATTTTCTCAATCTGCTGAGGCACATCGCCAGGGTTTACTCCAGGCCTTGCAACAATCTA
>JBPBQB010000129.1:0-14169 GCA_050954545.1 Janthinobacterium lividum
CCCGGCTACGCTGCCCTGCGTGAGCATGTTCCCGTGCGAATCATGTCTCGCCATATGCCCTATCCGTTTAAAAACCGCCTCGGCTCCTGGCTCTACAGTCAGGTTCTGTTCACGCGCATCGTCACTGTCTCAAACTCCGTGCGCGAGACACTGATCAAAGCGGGTGTGGCTCCGAGCAAGATTCAGGTCATTCATCATGGCACAGATGTCGAAGCGTTCGCCCGGACGACCTGTGATCGCAAAAACATTCGGGCCGAGTTGGGAATTCCCGACGACTGTGTCGCCGTCGGCATCGTCGGTCGTATCGCCCCGGAAAAAGGCCATGCCGTGCTTCTGGAAGCCCTACGGAAGCTGCACGAGCGCTACCCGGTGCGACTGGTGATTGTCGGCAATGGTCCTGATGAAGAATTGATCCGAGAAAGTGCAGAAAAAATGGGACTCGCTGATCAGGTCCTATTTACTGGGTTCCGCGACGATGTCAACAATATCATCAATGCCCTCGATGTCGTCACCGTGCCGTCTACCTGGAACGAGCCCTGTTCGGCAGTGGTGCAGCAGGGCATGGCCCTTTCCAAGCCGATTATTGGGACACGGGCGGGTGGTACGCCCGAGATGATTCTCGACGACCAGACCGGGTTTCTGGTGCCGCCCTCTGACTCGGACGCATTGGCCGAAGCATTAGGGCGCCTGGCAGGCGATGCGTTCCTCCGCAAGCGGCTTGGAGTGGCCGGCAAAGAGCGCGTGGAAGAACTGTTCTCCCTGCGTGTCATGACCGATAAAATCGAGGCGCTGTATCAGCGCGAATATGAAAATGCACGCGGCGCGACCGCGCTTCAAAAAGCGCTGGCTTCCTAATCTCGCTCATGGGTTACCCTCAATTTATTGCGCCGTTGACACCTGCCAATTTCTCCGTTCAGCGGTGTTCAGTCTCTCAAGAAAGAGCTGAGACCCGTATCATAATCGTGCGTCTTGGCTCCCACGGCGATATACTGATGGCAACTCCGCTGTTGACCGCCCTGCGCCGCGCTTATCCTCTCGCGCATCTCACCTGGGTCGTGGAGCATAGTGCGGCGGACTCGCTTGCCGCTAATCCCCATATCGATGAGCTTTTAATCTGGGACAGCCGCTACTGGCGCAGCATGGCTAGAACACGCGGGATTTCTTGGCTGGCTTATGCGCTCCAAATGAAAGCTGAGCTTCGCCGCCGCTGCTACGATACCCTGATTTCTTTTCAGCCGGAAGAGTGGCCGACCCTGCTGACCGGCACGGGTGCGGCAGCGACCATCGGTGTTTTCGACACGTTCCGGCAGTTCACCGGAGACGCCAAGACCAGCTCCTACGCCCGGCGTTATACGAATGCCTTCACCTTCGGTGATCTGCCTGAACACCGTACTGACCAGTATCTGCTGCCGCTTCAGGCCCTGGGCCTGCCGCCGTCCGACGACAAACAGATGGTGCTGGGGTTCACCGCCGATGATGCTGCGGCAGCCGACGATTTCCTAAAGCAGCAGGGGTATGTCGAAGAACAGATGCTTGTGGTGCTGGCTCCTATGACGACCTGGACTTCCCGCAACTGGCCTGCCGAGAATTATGTGCAGCTTGGCGATGCGCTGACAAAACAAGGCCATCAAGTCGCTGTCATATCCAGCCCCAGCCCGAAAGAGCGGGAGGCTGTTTCTCACATAGCCGGACAAATGCGGACGATGCCGATTTTCGCGCCCGGTTCGCTGTCGTTTCGGCAGATGGCCGCGCTGACGGCCCGCGCATCGCTTGTTATCAGCGGTGACACCGGTCCGATGCATGTTGCTGCCGCCGTCGGGACGCCGTACCTCGCGCTGTTTGGCCCGACGCCTGTGCTGGGTCGAGCTCCTCTCGCCGGGCGAGGGCTGTCTCTCGCACACGCCGTGCCCTGCGGTCCTTGTGATAAAGAGTTTTGTACTCAGACAGACACAAATTACCTGCGCTGCTTAAAGCTGATCACTGTTGAGGAAGCACTGGCGGCAACAGAACAGCTTTTGCCCTCCGCCCTGTTATGAAGCGTATTCTAATTATTAAGCTCTGGGCGCTAGGTGATATTTTGATGGCAACGCCGCTACTCAACGCTCTGCTCACCCGCTGGCCGGAGGCACAGATTACCTGGGTGGCAGACACGCAGTATGCGGGCATCCTGGAAAATCACCCCCTTATCCATGAACTCGTCGCCGTGGATACGGGACGCTGGCGGCGGCTTTTGCGGCACGGGAGACTATTTGCTTGGTCGGCTGAGGCAAGACATCTACACAGTGAGATGTGGCGTCGGCAGTTCGACATCGCCATCAACTTCCACCCGGAGAAGTGGTGGATGCGGATACTCTGTGTCGCGCCGGTGCGGATCGCATTGTTTGCTTCTCGAAAGCCGCCCCTGACCCAGCGGCTCTATACACTCGTGGTCTCAGAATCGGCAGCAGGAGCAGACCATAACACGGATCGATATTTGGAGATTGCTACGGCCCTCGGCTGTCCACCTGCCAGTAAAGCAATGACGATTGGGGAAACGCCAGACGAAGAACCGTTCTGGGATAGCTTTTGCCGCCGAGAAAAGATTGGGCAGGACCAGCCTGTAGTCGTTCTCGCGCCATTTGCGACTACAGAAAACCGGGTCTGGGAGACAGACAGACTGGCGCAGATTGTTGAATGGCTTCAAGGCGACTGCGGTGCCCGAGTTGTCCTTACTGCTGGACCGAAAGAGGCGGCTGCAGCGGGACAGATCGTTCAATTGGTTGCGGGCCGATCCCCTATCGTCGCTGAGACACTGACACTGCGGCAGTACATCGCGGTGCTGCGTGGCGCAAGTCTTGTGATCTGCGGCGACTCCAGCCCAATGCATCTGGCCGGAGCGTTGGGTACGCCTTATGTTGCACTCTTCGGGCCAACTCCTGTGGCTGGTCGTGCCCCTCTGTCTGGCATTGGCTTGGCACTGGCAAAGCCGCTTCCCTGTGCGCCCTGCGACCAGTCCGGCTGCAGCAATCCGATCTTTCGCGAATGCCTGAAGCTGATCACAGTGGCCGATGTTCAGGCCGCAGTTCTGGCACTTATGCCATCGCTACGGCGAAAGGAAACCTAAATGCAACAAGTTCACCTGTCTGAGTTCCCAAACTATGCCATCGGCGCAGGCCAGCCCCTGACCGTGATTGCCGGTCCCTGCGTGATCGAGTCGTTAGACCTGTGCCGCGAAGTCGCTGCCGAAGCCAAAGCGGCCTGCAACTCGCTGGGGCTGTCGTACATCTTCAAAGCGTCGTTTGACAAGGCTAATCGAACGTCTTCCGGCTCGTTCCGGGGCGATGGGCTGGAACGCGGCCTGGAAATTTTAGCGGCTATCAAGGCTGAGTTCGGTGTTCCGGTGCTGACGGATGTCCATGAAAGCTGGCAGATCAAGCCTGTCTCGGAAGTAGTGGATGTTCTGCAAATCCCGGCGTTTTTGTCCCGGCAGACCGATCTGCTTCTCGCGGCAGGGGAAAGCGGGCGTGTGGTCAATGTCAAAAAAGGCCAGTTTCTTGCTCCCTGGGACATGAAGAACGTGGTGGAAAAAGTTACGGGGACGGGCAACCAGAACTTAATGCTGACCGAGCGCGGGGTAAGCTTCGGCTACAACACGCTCGTTGTGGATATGCGTTCGCTTCCCATCATGCGGGCGCTTGGCTACCCGGTTGTGTTCGATGCGACTCATTCCGTCCAGCAGCCGGGCGGGCAGGGAACGACAAGTGGCGGACAGCGCGAGTTTATCCCGCACCTGCTGAAAGCCGCCGTTGCCGTCGGGGTCGATGCGCTATTCCTGGAAGTCCATCCGAACCCCGAGCAGGCCCTGTCCGACTCGGCGACCATGCTGCCTCTGTCTCAGCTTCGCGCCCTGCTGACGATGGCAAAAGCGATTGACGGAGTGGTGAAGGAACCCCTCCCACTCGTTCCTTGCTCCCTCCCCTGTTAGGGAAGGGCTTCGGAAAGTGCAGGATAAAGAGACAAGGGCTTTCGTCTATGGCATTCCGTCTTCATCTGAGGCCCTTCCCTAACAGGGAAGGGAGCAAGGAACGAGTGGGAGGGGTTCCGAAATCCGCACCCGCCGCCCTTCGAGTGTCAGGCGGCCCTCGGCGAAGAGGGCAACAGCGCGGGGATAGGCGTCATGCTCGGCAGTCAGGACACGAGCGGCGAGAGTTTCTGCTGAGTCATCTTCTTCCACAGGAACCACCGACTGCCAGATGACCGGGCCGGTGTCGTAATTCTCGTCGACGAAATGCACTGTGCAGCCGGACACTTTCGCGCCGTAATCCAGCACGGCCTGGTGAGCATGGATACCGTACATGCCTTTGCCGCCAAAGGCAGGCAAGAGCGCAGCATGAATGTTCATCACACGGCCTTTGTAGGCAGTCACAACAGAGTCCGGGACTTTTCGCATATAACCGGCCAGGCAGATGAGATCGACTTTGGCGTCGTTCAGCGCAGAGAGTAGTGACTCTGCGTAAATACTCTCGTCCTGACGCGATGAAACGCTGAGGGTAGGGATGTCCATCTCAGCGGCGCGGGTTAGGGCAGGGGAGTCGGCGTAGTTGCCGATTACAAGGGCAACTGTACCGTCAATCTGGCCGGAAGCACAGGCGGCGGCAATGGCCTGCATGTTGCTGCCGCGCCCATGCCGCCCAGAGAGAAGTATCGCGATCCGTAAGCTCATGGGAATTAGGTTCGACAGTCAGGCCCGCTTCTCCTGTCAGCGCTTGACAAATAAGCCGGTTTCGTTTAAGATAGACCAATCGCGGGGGATTTTATGAGCCACATTATTGCCTTTCTCCGGTCCAACCTTCGGGCCATCGTCATTGTCGTCGTTCTCGTTCTGGCTGTGTACTTCTTTGTCAACTACAACCATGCTCACCAAAAAGCGCTGGAAGGCACTCTCGCCGATGGTACCCCGGCCGTCCGTGATGCCGCCGTGCAGGAATTGGTCGAGAATGGAAAGCTGGTGGATGTGCTGATCAACACGGAAAACCCGGACGAAGATGTGGCCAGTCCGCAGAACACAAGCAGCCTGATGATGCGTATGAACGCCACCGACTCGGTCAATCGCCTCAGCGCAGAGCAGAAGATCACGCCCGATGAGGCATTCGATACGCTGTTTTTGATCTGCAAAGACACAGGGACCGGCATTAAAGCCAATGCCGAAACCGGCCTAACGGCCCTGGGCAATAAAAACGATGCAAATCTGAACGCAGTCGTGCAGCGGCTTTCAAACGGCGACCCGGACATACGCGGCGCGGCGGTCGATGTTTTGGGCCAGATCGGCGGGGACAAATCCGCAGCAGCGGTCAACGCCGTACTGTCTAACACAGCGTCGCAGGACTCGGCGATCAGTGCGCTGCAAAAAATCGGTGCGCCGTCAGTCCCGCTGATCGTCGCGCATCTGGAAGACCCTGCCATGCAGAACGATATTGCGTTCCGGCAGCAGATGGTCGGTGTTCTCGATCAGATCACGTCGCCGTCCAGTGTCCCTGAGCTTATCAAGCTTGCGGGGATGCCAATTCAGCCTTCCGTCCAGCGTCTGGCTCAAGTCGCTCTCGCCGATACCGTTCTGGCCGCTTACACATCGATGCAGACCGACAAAGCGACACTCGCTTCCGCCAAAGATGCCGCCGCAAGGGCAGCGGCTATGACAGCTCTGACAAAAGATAATGCCGGGGTGCCGGCAGTGCAGAGCGCAGAGCCGGCGCTGCGTGCCATTCTAAGCGATACCAATGCCGACAGTGAGTCGCGCTCCCAGGCGGCGCTGGCTCTCGGCCAGTACGCCAGCCCGACAGCGATTGCTGCGTTAGTGACCGGGCTGGGCGATTTCGATGCACAGGTGCGTGACGCTTCTGAGACCGGTATTCAGTCTTCCGGTTCCCCGGCTGTCGGGCCGCTTGTCGTGGTTCTTTCGCACGGACAGGCTCTTCCTCGCATCGGAGCGGCACAGGCGCTCGGCGGCATCGGCACACCTGCGGCGGTCTCGGCGCTCACGACGGCTTTCCACGGCGCGGGCACACCCGATGCCGTGCGCGAAGGCGCAATGGTCGGATTGGGTCGCAGTGGCAACCCAACGGTCATTCCAACGCTTGTGCAGGCACTGGGGGATCACGACGGCATCGTGGCCGGAGCGGCTCAAACAGGACTGCTGACACCCGCGCTTGCGAAACCAGCGATACCGCTGCTGGTTGCCGCACTGTCACAGCCAACGCCGGTTCCCTTCAATGCCAGCGAGACGCTCTCCCGCATGGGCGCACTGGCAGAATCTAATGTTGTCCCACTGTTGACCAAAGCAATCCAAGCCGGCAATGCACCTACTCAGACCTGGGCAGCGGTGACAATGGGAGAAATCGGCACCAAATCCGCTCCTGCGCTGACAGCCCTTCAAGGCCTCTCCAAGAGCACCGACCCGCATGTCCAGTACGCGGCTTCGCAGTCGTTGCTCAGGCTTGCCGGGGCTTGAACCTGCAACGCGGAAAAGATCTCCTGCGTTGGAAGTCACAGAACCCCTCCCGCTCGTCCCTCGCTCCCTCCCCTGTTAGGGAAGGGCTATACAGAATGGAAGAGCCGGACACGAGCATTCGCGGCTGTACTTCCTGGCTTCGCATTTCCTGACTTCGCCGCCGCCCTTCTCGATATAGCCCTTCCCTAACAGGGGAGGGAGCGAGGGACGAGCGGGAGGGGTTCTGTGACTTCAAAACGCCGACCCGGTATTGAGGCGGTCATCCATCGCCTGCTGAAGCTGCCGGACATGGGCGGTATTGCGGCCAAAATCTCCAATTCCCGCGCGGGAGCGGGAACGGATCGTCACTCTGGTCTGACCATGACCAAGTGAGAAGAAATAGACAGTGACATCGTCAGTCAAAAGCCCCGAGGACATTGTGGCCTCCAAAATATCGTTCTCGGCATCTCGCGACAGCAGCTTCCAGCCTGGTAAACGGCTCAGAGACAGCTCCCCCGCTGTCATCGTGTCTGCGACTTCTGCGTAATAGACCCGCGACCGGAGTGTCGGGTATGCTGCACTTTCGCCGGACGTCACATCGCTGACCGTCAAAAGCCGCCGGTTCGTCCATCCGAGATAGGCAGCGGCAACCCCTAACCCCGCCCACATCCAGCCTGCTTGCGCCTTGCTCATTTTATCTCCTCATATCGAAATTTATCCTGTATTCTGAGTGCATTTACGGATACTTTGCCAGCATACGTCTCGCAGCCGGGGCAACGATGCCATGATCCATGGTTAAGACTTGCTGCCACTCGGCTTGGGCTTCTGCCTTCTTGCCCTGGCCGATGTAGGCTTCTCCGAGGTTCTCATGCGCCATGGCATCGTTGGCATTCACCTGTAAAGCTGCCTGACTCATCTGAATGCTTCTATCCCAGAGTTTAAAGTGCAGGTAATCGTCCGCCATGGTATCCATGCTGTCGTTATCGTTTGGATTGATCTGAACGGCGTGACGACCCATCGCAAGGGACTCGGCATAGCGCCCGTCGCCATCAAGCATATTGCACAATTCCCCGACAGCCGGAACAAGAAACGGATTGAGGTGAACCGCCTGCAGCATCTCCGCAGTCGCTTCTTTGTTTTTGTGTTCGCCGATCAGAGCCAGCGCGAGTCCGGCGTGGGCTTCGGGATAGAAGGGCGCTATCTTGATTGCCTGACGCATTTGTGCGTCTGCCTGGGGGAAATGACCCTGCTCCTTCAAATCCCACCCGAGATTGTAGTAACCGCTGGCAGATGCCGGTTCTAAAGTCAGCCCTTGACGGTATGCTGCGATTGCCGGGGTAATCGCGCCCTGCTGGTCGTACTCCTGCGCCAGATCGAAATAGGCCTGCGAGTCGGCAGGCCGCAGGACAACGACATTTTTGTACTCTGAAATCGCTTTTGATTTATGCCCCGCAAGGCTCAAAGCATATGCCTGATCATAATGTGCCTGGGCATCTCCGGGGTTTTGGGCAATGGCCTGCTGCGTGCGGGTCAGAAGCTGAGAAAGCAGAGCCCGTCTTTGGTCAAGATATTGGTCTGGAGTTTCTTCGTTGTCTCGGAGAATCTTGACGGCATATAGACCCTGGGCAACGGTCGGATAATGGATCGTTGCCAAGTCCTGCACGACCTGCTGCAGCTTCTCACTGTCACCGTCCCATTTGCTTTGATACATTTGCAGGCCCCATGCATAAGCATCGGGGTCTGTCTTATCCAGAGCAATGTCTTTCCAGAGAGCTTGATCTGCCTGGCGAGGATGCCCTGCGAACGTTGCGGCTTCAGCAACTCGGTTCCAGGCTTTTACATCCAGCGGATCGAGCTGCGCGGCCTGAGAAACCGAATAATACCATTGGGGGTATGCGGAGTTCAAGAACTGCCATTCTTTGGCAGGAATGTCCGTTGCAAGACGGCTTTGACGTACCCGATCACCTTCCTGAGAGATTGTGGAGCCTAAAGTCAGCCAGCCATCGGGATTATGCGGGGCATTCTGGACTGTCGTCTCGGCGGACTGAAGTTCTGCGTTGTCATTCAGAAGCCGCCGCTGCACCCAGGTGTCGGCAGTCGCAAACAAGTAGTTTTTGGGAAACAGCCTCACGTTGCTGGCTAACTGCGCCTGTGACACCAGCAGGCTCGGGGCGCTGAAGCCGATCTGCGCCCAGACAAGGGCATTATTCGGCTGCTGCTTCAGGAGAGCGTTCGCTGCTGCGTTCCACTGGGCGCTATTCAAATCCCCTGTTGTGTTGACCAGAAAAAGGCCTGCCAGCGGCAGACGGGCAGCCATTGTCTGTAGTTGATGGGTTTGTACCGCAGGAAGGTTATCGTCAGGATACCAGGCGAGACGCCCCAGCATGCCGATCCCGGCGGGTGTGGCCTGAACCGCCGTCGGCAGGGAAGGAGCCGAAACGCCAAGAGACAGAGCCATTTGCCGGGCAAGCGCCGGAAGCTGACTCACGATTTGGGCCTGAGTCCCGGACGCGATGAGTGGCTTGCCGGCCAATATTCCATCAGGAACGACACAAAGCTGGTACGAAAGAGTGCAATGCGCGGCTGTTCCCGTAATCCTGCCCACAGCGGCGTAATTGACCCCTAAAACGCTGGAAAGCCGCTGCGCGTCCGGCAGGGTCAGGCGCAGGTCAGTGCGCCCCATCTCGGATTCAGCCCGCTCCAGTGAGCTCCACAGAGGGGTCTGTCCCATCTGCGGCAATCCTGCAACCGTAAAATGCAGCCATCGCCCGCAGCCCGCGCCGAAATCGGCTGTTGCTGCATTTGTCTTTGCTGCGACAGGCTCACAGACTACCAGGCCGGGACTGGCGGCTGACTGCGGCAATTGTTCCACGGGAATCCATTGTGCCAGCAAGGCGGCATTTTTGTGTTCCGGTCCATTGTAAGCAGTAATTGTCGGCTGGTCTTCGGAATCCAGACGAACAATCTTTTTGCCGGTGTCCCCCGGCAGCTTACTGTGAAGCGGGACCACGCTGACGGCCGGCAGGACAGCCGCGAAGTCCGATCTATCCTGCTGTCCCAGATGACATCCGCTGAGACAGACAGCAGGCAGGTTCAGCACCACTGCGAGAGTGGCATAGCGAATAACTTGAGAAAAAGAGCGAGCATGTTTCAATGTCATTTTTTCCTTGAGTGCTCTTGTCATAACGACAATTTTTCAATGCCCCTGTTCAATGCGCCCAGCAGTGCTTCATGCAGCACGGGGTTGGACGCCCCTAAGATCGACTGCAAGTTCGCCTCAGTGGTGTCCAGCAGCCGGGTCTTGTCCAGCGAGTGACCGTAAGCATCGGTCACAATCGCGCCTGCTTCCTGAGCGATCAAAGCTGCCGCCGCGATATCATAGGGAAACAAGCCGATAGGCTTGCCATAGCCAAGCTCCAGAAAGCGGGGGCGGGAGGCAGGGTAATCGCGCAAAATCCGGTTGCCGATGTCCATGGAAGCCGCAAGCTGACCGGTCATCAGGCGCGTCAGCGAAAATGCCGTCGAGTTGAACAAAAAACAGCCGCCAGTCATGGAACTCGCATTGACGATCTCTCCCAGCGCGACGCCGATCCATTCAAAAGGCCGGGCGACGACTTCAAACGACAGCGGCGCTCTCGCAAACTCCATGACAGGCAGCAGGCGCGGCGCTTTTTCCGCCCCGTCCGGCCCGATCCAATGCGTGCCCTGGCCGCGCTCGGCCCAGAAGAGATCATCGTTCTTGATCTCGCCGATGCAGCCGAACCGGACATCGCCCATAGTCACATCCGGCGTATAGTCTGCCCACGCGACGGAGACGACGCACTGCTCGAACCCGGCAATGGCAGGCCGTGTGCCGTCGATAGGGTCGATCACCAGCACGGCTTCCGGCGAAGTGCCGAACTCAATCAGCCCTTTGTCTTCCGAATAATAGGCAATCGATAGCTTCTCACGCTCGATAAACGATACAATCGCCTCTTCCGCGATCTCATCGATCTTAAAAGTCGCGTCGCCGCTTGCCGCCGTGCCTGAAATCTCGCGCCCGTGCCAGGCCCCGAGGTGAGGCCGGACCGTATTGCGGATATGGCGAGTCATCGCCAGAACAGTCTCTTGTGGTGCCATAATGATTTTCTTTAGCGTGGATAAACTGTTTGCCAGTGCCTGCCGCCGTCTGCTGTCCGCTGAAGCGTTGGGTACTGTGAATCTTTGTTTTTGAGTGTCCACCCCAAAGTTGGAGTAAGAAAACTGATTGCGTCCACACCCGCTGATTTGGGCAGCCACCGCCGAAGATGCCAAGTGCTCCCGCCGTCTCCCGTTCGGTAGAAAGCAATATTCTCACCTTCTGGCGTGTGGGTCACAAACCGCACTGGCAGCAGACCGTCGCGGCGTCCTGCACCAAAGAAAGAAGGCGGATAGGCAATACCATAGCCATCTTGAAACGGAGGAGGTATTTCTATCTCTTGAAGCCGCCAGTGTCGCCCGGCATCATCAGTTCGGTAAAATGGCATTTCATCACTGCCATGGTATCCTGCGGCAAGCCAGCCCACGGAAGCACTGCGAAAAATCATACCCATTGGGTCAATATGGTCCGGCAGTGCATCCATTACAGCAGCCCATGTCTCCCCACCGTCTTTGGTTCGGTACAGCTCCTTATGAGTTGAGCCGCTTGCTATATCGGAGACCGCGAGTATCCAGCCGTGCCGTCTGTTTAGAAACGACATATTCAGAAAAGATCCAGTGTGGTCGGTAAATTGCGATCCTGTCCAATGCCGCCCACCGTCGTCTGTCCTTTCTACGATGATCCTATTCCGATAATCCTTCATCGCGACCCAACCGACCTGCTTGCTCAGAAAATATACGTCAATACCTTCATAACTGAGTCCAAAATTCTGATTGGCTTCTAGCTGTGCTGTTGAGAGAGGCCATAGAACTTTTGGAGAGACATTTTGCCACTTTGCGCCCCCGTCTGAAGTTTTCAGCACAACAGAGCCTTGCGGAGTGGAGGCCAACGCCTACCCTTGTGTTCGGCTGATCATTTGGACTTTGGTAAGGTGCCAAGTGCCTGCAGCCTGTACCGGTATGGGAGATAGTGGCAGTAGAAAACCAAGCGCGATCACCGCTACCGTTAGACAAAAGCGCATATTAGGGTGCCCGTCGCAAATCCGACAGCGCCAATTGTTCTAAGCTCCCAGCAATATGGCATGTCGTTGCTAAAACTGTTCCTTGGAGTGTCATATTAGCATATATTCCATTTTTAGAGTTTAGTCATGACCTCAAGACCTGTCAGGCGGCTGACTTCCTGGGCAAAATAGATGCCGTTCTTTCCAAGACCTGCACTGCCGATTGGAATAACACGTCTTATACTCAAGCCAGGTTTCTTCAATGCAAAAGAAACCGAGTTCCTATCGGACACGTAAACTCCACGAAAGTCGTCTAAGTGTCCCTGGTGAATACTGATACGCCAGGGATAACGCGAAATGGTGTCATATGTCCGCGACTTCAAGTTTATCCTGATCTCTGAGAACGAAAACAGGTGAAGTAAAATGCCTATATCAATAATAGCGAGAGGCACCCCACCATAAAGCCATACGCCTGCACTTTGTGGATTTGCGACAAAGTGATATAGGAACACAAAGATTCCAAAGAGAAGCAAAAAACAGAACGCATAACCACCCCTGCGATACTCCACCGGCATTGAGAAATGCAGCGAATCATGGTCGGCATGTATCAGCCATATCTTGTTGTTCGCCGGTATAGACCAAAACGAAGACATAATACATTTGCCCGGTTTAGCTCTTAGCGTAAATCTTTTAGCGCTAGACGCTCTAAGCTCTCAACAATACGGTGTGCCTGCTGGAACGCAAAGTGGCGGGTCAAGTCGGTAGGAACGGCGACGGTGAACATGCCGGCGGCGTGGGCGGCGGCAAGGCCGCGTGGTGAGTCTTCAAACGCGGCGCATCGCTGCGGCGGGACTCCTAATCGTTTGGCGGCCAGTAAGTAAACATCGGGAGCGGGCTTGGGGTGCTCGACTTCATCGGCAGTGGCAATGACTTTGAACCGGGAAGTCAGGCCGATGATGTCCAAAACGTTGTCGACCCAGACGCGGTCGGAGTTGGACGCGACCGCGCAGGGAATGCCAGCTTCATCGAGAGCGTCTAGGACGGCCAGCACACCCGGCAGAGGGGTCAGCCTGCCGATTGCGGCCTGGTAGAAGGCATGACGCCGGGTTTGGGTCGCTTCCGGGTCGTAACCGGACCCGACTGCTTCGGCCAGGGGTGCATGCCAGTCGTTCAGGCTGTGTCCTTTGGCTGTGCCGATGCTCTGCGCCCAGAGCGCGACCGGTAGATGGAGCCCCTGTTCTTCATAGATCTCTCGCCAGGCGTCATAGTCCGGCGTCTCGGTATCGGCGAGCAGCCCGTCGCAGTCAAATATCGCGCCCAGCACTGGGCCGGTCCCGGGAGTTAGGTCTGAGTGTATCACAGTGGCATAGTTCGGGGTCTTGCCGCTTGATTCCTGCTATAATGAGGCTATGAGTGATTTGAAGATGCAAGGCAACGAAGAACGCGGCAATGAATTTCGACGCGGCGGGGCACAAATTGTCCTTAATCCTATTCCCTGTCCGCGAAGGCGGACATTAGGCGCTTCGCCCCACAGCGCAGGACTTCAGTCCCACGTTCTTTCGGTTCTCTTGACCTTGTGCCTACTATTGCCACCTGTCCAAGCCGCCCCCGCTCTCCCCGCGAGGCAGCTTGCTCTGGACAAAATTCTAAACGCCCCTGCACTTAAAGGCGGCGTGACCGGTGCGATTGTCTGCCGGGTCAGTGACGGTCAGGTGCTGTATACGCATGATGCGGACCTGCGGCTGATGCCTGCCTCGAACCGAAAGCTGTTCACGTCGGCAGCGGCTCTTGAGCTGCTGGGGCCGGACTTTCGTGCTCATACAGACATCTTGACAGCCGCCAAACCCGATGCGGATGGGACGATTAAAGGCAGTCTTTTTTTAAGAGGCGGGGGGGACGGCCTGCTGTCGCCTGCCGATTTAGACGCGCTGGCGGACACGCTGGCGAAATCTGGGGTCAAGCGCATTGAGGGTGGGGTGGTCGGCGATGGATCGCGGTTCACGGATGGACCGTATGGGTTCGGCTGGGAATGGGACGATTTCAGCGATGAAGAATTCCCGCAAATCTCGGCCCTGGAAGTCAATCAAGGTGTTCTCAAAGTCCATCTCTCACCCGGTGCACAAATCGGCGATCCTGTCACAGCATCGGTCGATCCCCCGACTGACTACGTTCCGCTGGTCATCAGCGCTAAGACAGGCGCGAAAGAAGCTGTCACCGACTGCACGGTGACACGGCCCTGGGATAAGAACTCTTTCTCGATTACGGGAACACTGCCGGTCGGGCAGACGCTGACTGAGAGCGTTCCTGTCCAAAGCCCGCCCCTGCTGGCCGCCACTCTCCTGCAAGCTGACCTTGTACGTCATGGTATTGCTGTCTTGGGCATACCATTACTCGGGCTGACACCGCCGAATGTTGTTACATTGGCATCGCATCCCAGTCTGCCGCTGTCCGAATATATTGTCCGCATGAACAAGCCGAGTGATAATCTTTTGGCGGAAAGTCTAGTCCGGCTTTTGGATGGTAAGGGCACCTATGACGCCGGTCATGCACAGGAAACGCCATTCTTTACCAAGTTGGGAGTAGACA
>JBPBQB010000148.1:0-14080 GCA_050954545.1 Janthinobacterium lividum
CAGCGAGATTGTCGCGATCGATGCGTCGGCGATGACGATCAAAAAGCGCTGGTCGATTGCTCCGGCTGAAAGCCCCTCCGGCATTGCGATGGACACGAAAACCCGCCGTCTGTTTTCAGTCTGCGATGGCGGGAAGATGGCGATCTCGGATGCCGACGCAGGCAGCGTCGTCACGATAGCTCCTATCGGCAACGGACCCGATGCGGCCGGGTTTGACCCGTCCGGCAGCCTCGCATTCAGCTCAAATGGTCAGGACGGTACACTGACCGTGCTACATGAAGACACTCCTGGGACATTCACCGTCGTGCAGACGGTTCCGACACAGGCCGGAGCGCGGACAATGGCGCTGGACACGAAAACCCATCGCGTCTTTTTGGTCACGGCAACACCCGACCCAAATTCTAGTGCAACAGGCCGCCGTCGTGCTTACGTCCCCGGCACGTTCACGCTGCTTGTGTTCGGGCCTTAGAAGCCGAAGCCCCCTAGCCCCCAATTCTGGGGGAACCGGAGAAGACAGTCTTACTCCGTATTGCTCCCCCAGAATTGGGGGCCGGGGGGCCTCTGCTAAGTATCTTCTGCGAGTGAAAGAGGGCAGCGATTGATTATTGTCGCAAGTGCGAATGGGGATGTCGGGATTGGGGAGGGCATTGAAGTCCTCAAAAAAGGCGGATCGGCAGTTGATGCCGTCGAGGCTGCCTGCCGCCTGGTCGAAGACAACCTTGAAGACCACTCTGTCGGGACAGGTGGGTATCCGAACCTGGCGGGGGAAGTGGAGCTGGATGCTTCCCTCATGGAAGGCACGGCCCGCCGCGCCGGTGCGGTCGCCGCACTGAAAGGCTATCCAAATCCGATCAGCATTGCGCGTGCGGTCATGGAAAAGCTGCCGCAGCATGTTCTCTTGGTAGGGGAAGGAGCCGCGCTGTTCGCCGCCGGACAGGGCTTCAGCACACGAGAGCTGCTGACTGAAGATGCTTCAGAAGCATTTCGACTAAAGCGCTTCACTCTCTTTGGTGAGGAATACTCGTTCGATGGTACAGTTGTGCGGAAGAATGCCGACCTGACTGCCACCGATACAGTGTCAGCAATGACGGACTCTTCCAAGACTTACGGCACGGTCAATTTCCTGGCTATCGATAGGGAAGGCCGGATGGCCTCGGCAGTGAGCACGTCTGGGTGGGCGTTCAAGCACCCAGGCCGGGTCGGTGACTCACCGCTGATCGGGGCGGGCAATTATTGTGATGACCGCTTCGGGGCGTGTGCCTGCACAGGGCTGGGGGAGTGGGCCATCCGGGCCTCGACGGCACGCTCGGTGGTTCTTGCCATGCAGCTAGGCATGAGCCTCGACGATGCCTGCCTGCTAGCATTCCGCGACCTGGCCTCCATTCCGATTGCGCCGCCGATTGATCCAGCCATGAGCCTTGTTACACTCGCCTGCGATGGTTCCCATAGCGGCGGCTCGACGCTGCCTGGCCGAACTTATCTCTGGCAGACAGCGGAGATGACTCAGTTCGAAATAAAAGAGCGGCAAATATTCGCTTGACAAAATGCTTGCTTTGTGGTACGTTGAACATAAGGCTGGCCTGCCATCTTATTGGTATGACGCGGTCTGATGTAAATATTAAGGAGCGCAAAAGCAATGCCAGTGGGTAAGATTAAGTGGTTTAGTGATGCCAAAGGCTATGGATTTATTGATACCGGCGAAGGCAAAGACCTCTTCGTTCACTTCTCCGTCATTCAGCAGGATGGCTACAAGTCTCTGCGTGAAGGTCAGGAAGTCGAGTATGAAGTCGGGGAGGGCCCTAAAGGGGCACAAGCGGAAAAAGTCGTGCTGCACGTCTCAGAGCCGGTCGCTTGAGAGCTGAACTCATGATTTTCGTCTAACAAAAATCTGGTATTATAACTTTCTGTTTTCTGCTTGAGTGCGGCCTGTTGGCATGGTTCTTGCTTTTAACTGTTATACTGCGATCTTTTCCGAAAGATCGTCTCAACACCTATTTTTCCGAGGAAGTAGTAACTACGATCATGAGCCATGTCCTTCGCCCGGCAGCCTGTTTCTGGGCTGTTCTTCTGCTTTTCTGTGCCGGAATTTTCGCACAGCCTCTTCTCGCGCAGTCTCCTGGTGTCATTGATGCAAATGCCAAGCTGCACATTGTCGTTGCTAATGAAGCCCAGTTGACCGGGGATTACACGGTCGACAGTGCGGGCAACATCACGATGCTGTATATCAACCAGGTCCATGTTCAGGGCCTGACTCCTGCACAGGCGGCAGCAGCGATCCGTGGCGTTCCTGCCGGGACGGGAAAGCCGGCGACGGAATTATCGAAATTCTATGTCGCACCGCAGATTGTCGTGACAATCACCGATACCGGTGGGATTGATGTCACTGTGACCGGTCTGGTCAGCGCTCCTCGCCATTACACTCTCCCTTCCACTTCTCACCTGAATGAAGTGCTTCAGCAGGCGGTTCCGGCGCTGAACTCGGACCTCAGCAAAGTCGTGATCACGCACAGCGACAGCAAAGTCGCAGATACCATCGATTATCGCGCTTATCTCGATAACAAGGTGGACGCTGGAAATCCACTTCTGCTCAG
Source organism: Janthinobacterium lividum (assembly GCA_050954545.1). Taxonomy (GTDB): domain Bacteria; phylum Armatimonadota; class Armatimonadia; order Armatimonadales; family Capsulimonadaceae; genus JANXMY01. The sequence goes on from JBPBQB010000148.1 coordinate 2,592, forward strand.
TGGCGACATCGTGAATGTCGCAAGCAGCGAGCCGCTGCCGATCTTCGTGAATATTCAGGGTCAGGTCGTAAAACCGGGCCGGTTCCAGGTTCCTGCATCAACGACTGCCTACCAGGCACTCCAAAGCGCGGGTGGACCGACTTCAAATGCGAATATGGGCTCGGTCGTCATCCGGCATTTCGGTGTGACTGAGACTGCGCCTTTCAAGTATGAGCTGGCCGGGCAGAACCCGACTGACACGACCATTAATCCAGTCTTGATGGACGGTGATACGATTATCGTTCCCGCCGCTCCGATTGCTTCTACGTATACGATTACCGGGCCGGGAGTCCGTAATCCAGCCGAGTATCCTCTGCCGAATGGTGCTCCGGTGACGCTGGCGTCGGCAATCGGCAAGGCAGGCGGTCTATCCGACCGTGCTCAGATCAAAGCGATCCAGATTATCCGCATCGATCCTAAAACGCAGGCCGCGCAGACAATCAAGCTGGACGCCACCAATCCAAGCGTCCAGGGAACTTATCTGGTCCAGGCCGGCGATAACATCACGATCGGTCAGGGCAGCCCGCCTACCAAAATCGATCCGCTAACGGTGCTGGGAATTATCATCGCTGTCATCGGCGTCGTTCATTAAAGCTGTCCGTTGACAGAAAAACGCCCCGGCACTTTAGCTGCCGGGGCCGTTTTTGCTTGCTCTTATGGTTCGCTTGTCCCCATCTCGATGGGGACATCGGAGATCGGGCGGGAAGCGGTGTTGAGGCGGCGGCTGATTTTGGCGATCTCGCGGAGGCGGCTGATCTCGCGGCTTAAATTCAGTGATTCGATCTTGGCTAAGTCCCGGCTATCCAGCGCGTTGATGACATTTTCTGCCAGTCGGATTGCACCGAGTGCGACAAGCTCATTGTCATAGTCCACAGTGACATAGAACAGGCCTCGCGGGTCGACTGTCCAGTTCCAGGAAGTTTCACCTGAAAAGGGGATACCGATTCCGCGCCGGACCTGATTCTGGATCTCGATAATCAAATGCTCGAAGAGATGTGGGATCTCCGTGGCCTGCGCTTCCCGGCGAAATGAAAGCCCGTCGTCATTGAAGCAGTGCTGGGAAGCCAACTGGGGCAGCAGCTTGAAGAGAATGCGTGGTATATGCGGGCGTCCTTCGGTGGTGAATGCTTCTGTTTCCAGCATTTCCACAACCAATGTCGCGCGGCAAGTCTCGTAAAAAACGATTTCGGTGACTTTCAAGTATTTCTCGTGCGTTCTGGGCTGTGGCCTCTTGACAACGGCGGCGTCAGCGGCTATAATCTTTCTGGCTTTCGTTCCCTGATAGCTCAATTGGCAGAGCGTTCGGCTGTTAACCGAAATGTTGTAGGTTCAAGTCCTACTCAGGGAGCCACTTCCTCTTAGTGAGAGCCGTACCCCAATTGTAACATAAGAATAGTCGTTTGTCCACAAATCGCCCTAGTTCCGCCACACCTGACATTTATACGCCTCAAGAAATCGCGGAGCTGTGCGGGCTGAGCCGCCGCCGGGTCTATGACTGGCTTTCGTGGGGCTGGCTGCGCGGGCATCGGCGCGGCGGGCGCTGGGTGGTGACTACACTTGACTGGGAGTTCTTCACGCAGACTTGCCGGGGTGCCCGTGGCCGCCTGATGCCCAGCCTGCGCGACTGGCAGCCGCTCTGGGAGGCACGACCTGATCGCATTACGACCGATTCATTGTTCAGTGACTAGTTGTGACCGCGAATAACTGCGGATAGCAGGTTCTCAGCAGGCGGAGATCATGTGCTGTAACGGCATGAGGCGGCTCGAACAAAGGATCGCCTAACATAGAGAAGTGAGTGGTTTCTGTTGGAAACATCAGATCATCCGGGTCATCGCTGTGGTTCTGGATGCCGAGGGCATGACCAAATTCATGGGCGGCTGCCGACTGCAAATTCCCTGGAACGCTATTACCTTCCGCCAGTCGGATGGACGCTTTTTTCAGGATCAATCCTGAAAAAATGACCGTTGTTTCTCCCACAGTTTTTGTTTCTGCGGACAAGTAAGCCACCGGCTCAAACTTGACTGCGATGTCGGCTTCGCCGGGTGAGGCGGCAAGGACATAGCGGATTTTCCCGTGCGAGGCTGCGACCCATTCGTCCAATCCCGAGAGAGCGGTCTGCGCTTCCGCTTTCTGAGACGTATTGCTGGTTTGAATGTAGACACGGATCGGAAACTGTGCCCAGTGCAGGAACTGAGCTTTCAGCGGCGCATGAACAGCCGCTGTCGGCGGCTGTGCCGATAGCGGAAGCGAGGGCAGATCACTGACGAACACAAAAGCAGACACGCCGAGCAGCGCAGCGATAAGTCGGATTTTCACGAATAGTAATACGTGAAACCGATGACTAAAATTGCGCTGCATCTTGCATTTCAGCGTTCCTGGTCGGTGGGCCGGATCAGGATTTCATTGACGTTGACCCGAGGCGGCTGGGTGACGGCATAGAGAATCGCAGCAGCGATGTCTTCGCTTTCCAGCGGCACCATCGCCCCGACAAAGCTCTCGATCTGCTTCTTGGCATCGGCATTGGTGATGTGATGAGTCAGCTCGGTCGCGACTGCGCCTGGCTCGATGATCGTCACGCGAATTTTGTCTTTGTAGACTTCCTGACGCAGTGATTCGGAAAATGCGCCGACACCCCATTTGCTGGCATTGTAAACACCTGCACCTGCGCGGGCAGTGCGTCCGGCGACACTGGAAATGTTCACGATATGCCCGCTGCCCTGTGCCCGCATCAGCGGAAGCGCGGCATGGGTGGCGTACATCAGGCCGAGGACATTGGTTTCGATCATTCGTCTCCAATCCTCCGTATCTGCGTTTCCGATGGGGCCGAGCAGCATGACGCCGGCATTATTGACAAGAATGTCGACCCGGCCAAAAGCGGCATTGGCTGTGGTCACCATTTCTCGTGCCTGGTTTTCCTGCGAGACATCTGCTGTGATTGTCTTCACTTTGCCGCCTGCCTCAGTGATGCGCCGGGCCAGCGCTTCCAGACGGTCTGCCCGCCGGGCCGAGATTGCGACTGAGGCACCCTCCTGAGCCAATGCCAGCGCGGTCGCTTCTCCAATCCCTGAAGAAGCGCCGGTCACGAGCGCTGTTTTACCGTCTAATTTGCCTGCCATTTGTTAGCTATCTCCTTGTAAGGCTATATGTTCCCACGCCTTTTTTGCCGATAATACTTAACGTGTCCCCACTCTACAAGGGAACAAAACTCCGTGTCCGGTCGTTTATATTGGTTGTGAGCCGTCTGATGATACAAAGTGAACAGAGCGACGATCTGCGGGATGCCTGGGTGCTGCGTGCCGGAGCAGAACTTTGGAAAGCAGTCATTGCAGAAGCCGGTAGCCCTGCCGAAGACACGCAGAAAGCGCTGAAGGCTGTTCGCAATGCTCTGGACTGTGCCCGCCGCCTGCGCTATGCCGGTGAAGTCGCAGAGCTTGAGCGTGAAGTTTTGGCTGCGGAAGCCGTCCGCTCTACGCAAGTTCAAGCCATGGCTCTGCAGAAGTGGGGCAATGGACGCGGGCTGAATTGGGGCACAGAATGGGGCGCTCAGTGGGGCGAGGCGCTGGCTGCGGGCAGCTCTGAAATACCTGACCCTACAGATACTGATCCTCCTGTTTGGAATAAACCTCTCAAGCCATTTCTTTGAGCATGATTATATTCAGCCGCGTTTTGCTATACCTTCCGGCAATCGGCTGCTGCTTTCCTGGTCATCCCCCGACATGGCTTTGACCGCAAAATAAGCGGTCAGGCCGAACCCCACTTTGTTGATTACATCTGCTACCGAGCCGGCGACATTGAACCAGTCCAGGTTGATGTTCAAGCTTAGATGCGAAGCCGACAATCCCTCAAACCAGTAGATCAGCGGATAGACGCCCCAAAGACTGATCAGGTACAGATTCATGGATTTAATGCCGTGGCGAATAGGCACCGGCTGTGTCTCGGCCAGTTTTTTCCCTTCAGTCAGCAGAATATACAAGATCACCAGATAGCCGAGTGTCGAGATCGTTCCCCAGATGTAATGGGTTTCAATGCTGCCTGCGACGCTTGGGTACCAGTGCCCGTTGACCGTGGAACCGTACAACTCGCCGATAAAGCCTGTCACGATCATGAACAAGTCCGCCGCAATCAGTTTCCAGGCGAATGCATAGCCGCGCACCTTGAGCATCTCCGGGTACTTGACCAGCAGCAACGGCGTAGTCACTGTCCAGTCGACGTAGCGGATGTCAGTGGGAAAGGGTCGATTGGGCGCGTACTGCTGGGTGAGGTAGAAGTAGGCGATTGCGGCCACGCCGCAGATGAGGGCCGATGTTGTCATTGTCCCCCGGTAAGACGGCACAATCTTTTCTTTCTCCGAGAGAAAAAAAACAAACGCAGCTCCGAGGGCGAACATGGCTGTGAACAGGCTATAATGGACGAATGCCTGAGACGTAGTCCAATGCGTGACGGCGTTGTCGAATCCCGGATGATCAAGCCCCATGATTTGGCGGCCTTTCTAAAATCTCTAAGCGTAGTAACACGCTCTTTTATCCTAGAAAAACCACCGTCAAACGAGGCAGTCTTACATTCGCTTCTACGCCGGATCAGCACGTAAAATATTATAGTCGCATTTTACCTGTAGAGAGTCCGGAGTATCCAGGGCCGTTGCATGATATTCGACACTCATAAAAAGCCGCCATTTCCGCTGTTTTGAATCAATGGTCACCACTTCGATAGGGAACACTGCATCCATCCGTGTTGCGACACCGGTGCTTTCCGTCCCCTGCTTCAGCTTGAACGCTGTTTGAAAGTCGGGTTTCCCTGAGCAGTGGACGGAAACTATCTGACTGCCTGCGTCCTGTTTCAGCAGGCCTTTGTGGAGCTCACTGACAAGTGTCTCGATATAATCGCTGCCCATCCAGTAAAGCATGCGAATCACATCGTCATCTTGGGGGAAACCACTCGTGTCCACACCCGGCATGATTTTTACGAGGCTTTCTTTTTCGCGACTTCTGCGAGATGAGCCGCTTCGGCTTCTTCAATCTCAGTCAGGCTTTTGCGGGTCGGCTCCGGGGCATCGATCGGCAGCAAGTCGGACAGGCCGATGAGCAGGCTGTAGCGCAGAGAGAACTTTTTCTCGGCAGCGGAAAGCTTATTCCGTCCTTCATCCGAGAGGCCGTCCAGCCACTTCTGCCGCATGGCGTCGGTCCCTGTCTGATGGCGCTTGCGTATCTCTTCCGGCAGGCTTTCCGGGTCAATGGCGACGGCGGCTGTCTCATCGGCATAAAGTTTGGCGATTGTGCCGGTCAAACCGCGATAATACGGGTAGAATAGACCAGATTTAAGGTCGGCGGCGCTGGTCTCTCGGTCCGCGAGGCGGACAGATGCGCCTTCTGTAAATTGCAGCGTGGTAGATGGCTGTGCCATAGGGCAGTCTCCTTGAACGTAGTTTTGAGTTGAAATTTGAGGCAGGAATTAAACGATGGTAGATTTTCTATTTATTGCGGGTGAAGTGATGACGATTCTGGCTCTGGTGGGTCTGATCGGTGTCCTGATCTGGACAGCGATGACCGCGCTCAAGCTGAAGACTTCCGTGATGACCAATGCCGGGCGGCTTTACAAGCGGCCTCTCGCGGCGGGCAAGAACCTGGCGACGACCGTCAAAGGCATTGCCCAGCAGGAAGCGGTTCGCGGCAAGCATATCGGCGCATCCGCCAAAGTCGCGGTGGGCGCGGTGCAGGACGCGGCGACACACATCAAGGATACAGCAGGTTCGGTTCACCCTGAAAACCTTAAGCCGGCCCTGGCATCGCTGTCTAATATCACCAAAGTGCTGAAAGTCGCTGCCAAGTTGAGCCAAGCGTCTTCCCATCAGGGCACCCACTCAGCTTAATGGACAAGCGACTGAAGTCACTCGTCACTCTTATTTTGTGGCGGCTTGAATCGCTCCCATGACCTTTGGGGGCGAGGCGGTAGAAACGTCGCCGGTGAAGACCGGCTTGCCGTCTACGTAAATGCCATTACCAGGGGCACTCTTAGCGGCAGGAGAACGATCGGCAGCGGGGACATCGACATTGACGATCTCTGCCGAGACACTTCCGCCGGTCTTCTGAACGTAGGACTGGATCGCCTGAAGAGGCGCGTTCAAAGCTTCAGGCTTCTGCTGATTAGCATCGCTATAAGACCAGCCGACCACGATATGATGCTTTGCCGTAGCAGGGTTACCGACTGTCTGCTCGGCAGGCAGTGCCGACGGCCCGGCGGAAGGCGCGGCTGTCCGCGGCCTCGCCGGTGGCGGTGCAGTCTGTGCTGTCGCAGGCGGCGGCGCATCATCGTTATCCGGCAGCCCCGATTTCTTGATTCCCTGATTGAGAAAGACTAGTGCGACGACCAAAATTACCAGGCCGGCGATAACAAACAGACGGTTCATCCCGTTTTTCTCCCTTTGATCCCCAAAAAAGCGCCCATGCGTCCAGTCGTGCCATCACGCCGGTATGAAAAGAAATCCCGTTTATTACGAAGCGTATCTTCGTCGCAGACCGCAATCGACCCTGCCGGCAGCCCCGCACTCAAAAGCTGGGCAAAGATAACAGCCCGCAGATTGAGATTGTAGGTGCCGCTGATCTCGCTGCGCGGGGTTACCACAGTCGAGGCGCGTGCGCCGGGCAGGGAGCGAAATTGATCCGCTACTTCCGGCCCGACTTCGTAGCTGTCTCCTCCAATGCACGGACCGACTGCAGCAAAGCAGGCCGATGGTGTGCAGCCGAACTCGCTGACCAATGCCTGAACGGTCTTGCCTGCGATGTTTGCGGCTGTCCCGTGCCAGCCTGCATGAGCCAGCCCGATGACTTTGCGGGCCGGATCCACCAGGTAGACCGGAACACAGTCGGCAAAAAACAGCATCAGCAGCAGATCGGGCACATTCGTGACCAGCGCGTCCGCCCCGGCTGTCGGTACTGCGCCTGAGCCTTTCGTCACGACGGCGATTTTGTCTCCGTGTACCTGTTCCGCCAGTACGACCTGGCTCTCATCAATGCCTAAATCCAGCCAGACTCTCCTGCGATTTGCCTGCACCTGTGCTAAATTATCACCGACATGAGCGCCTAAATTGAGTGAATCATACGCTCCGCTGCTGACCCCGCCGCGCCGGGTCGTGAAGCCCTGGACAATGCGCGGCAGCCAGGCCATCGTTTTAGCCTGATAGAGCGGGAGGTCCCCAATCGGTTGTTTGCGCCATCCTGTCAAAGCGTAGTCTGTCTCTCCAAAAGCTCTCTCGCCTGGCGCGAGAACCCGTCGTAACCGGTGTAAAGTTCCGCTGCCCAGCCCCGCTTCTGTGCGGCCTCGACATGGGACCGCGTATCGTCCCAGAACGCGATCTCGTTCCCTGTTAGCCCAAGCGCAGCTTCTACCGCTGCATAAAACCTGTCGTCCGGCTTCTTGAAGCCGATCTCGCAGGAGAAGAACAAAACGTCAAATTGTCCCGAGAAGCCTATCGACGTTCTCATAAAATCTGCCCGGTGCTGCTCCTGATTACTCGCCAGGCAGCAGACAAGCCCCGCATCCCGCAATGTCTCCGCAGCATCCAGCACACGGACATCAATGGCATCTTCCACCGTAAACCAGAGCTGCATGAACTCTTCGACTGATCCTGACCATCCCCATTCTTCCAAATACGAGGGCAGGACGTGGCTCAGATTAGCCTTGCCGACCAGGCATTCCGTGAACTTGCCCTGAAAGAACGCCTGCGTCGCTTCTTGGGTGATCTGATACTCGCGCGACAGATGTTCGCCAAAGCGCCAGGGAAAGACAATCACTCCATCGGCATCAAAAATGACAGCCCGAATGCTCATGCTTACTCTGCAGCTTCTATTTCTCTGGCTTCTTTCCGGGTCATGGGCTTTTGGGCGGCATGACGGATATGAATAATCGCGACGGTCGGTGCATCGTCCGGGTTTTGCCGCAGGACAAACAGCACACGGTACGCAGGCCCGCCCGGCGTCCGGCGATACAGCATTCGCCGAACGCTTTCCCGAAACAGCTTGTCTTCTTCGGCAATCGGCCAGCGTGTTGGAATCCGGGCGAGTTTGGCGACTTCCGCGTACAACCCTTCTTCCCAAACATTTGCGATGTCTTCGCTGCCGCTTTCGGCAAAATGACGCCAAGCGGCTGCGATGTCGCTTTTTGCCCGGATGTTGTATCGAATTGCCCAAACAAAGGGCTGTTCGCCGTTGCCTCTCATTGGGTATCCGGTGCCGTTTGCGAACGCAGATGCTTCTCTGCCTGCTCTCTACGCCATGCGGCTTTATCTTCTTCCAGAAGTGCAGACATCTCTTCAAGAGAATAGGTGCGCCCCGCCTCTAAATCCGCCAAGCCTTCCCGAATACCCTCGACCGAAGCATCAAAGTCGGCTTGATCTTCGAACTCAGTTAAGTCAATTGCTTGATCATTCTCCGTCAGGGTTAGCAAATACTCGGTCACATCCTGACCTCGCACTGTCGCCTTCATCCGTATCTGCGCTTCTGCTTCTGGACTAAATTCTATGACAAGTGCCATTGGTTTCCCCCTTCTATGACAAAAATGCTTATGCCAAGTCCGACGCCTTCATTTGAGCCTCTATTGCGTCTACAGCATCTTTGGAGACCGCTAAGCTCATTCCTGTCTGCTCACGGTATAGCTTGATCGCGTTGATTTTGAGGCCTCTCGCAATCAATTCTTGAACTTCGTTTAGCGGTTCTTCTTCAATGCCAAGCCGTGCCGATAGTTCGCTGACCCGGCGCTCCAAGCGAGCAAGGCGTTTAGCATCAAGAGTGGATACAGGCCAAATCCGCTGGATAATTGCAGTCATTACGCTGACAACAATAGCGACTTCTATCCCAAGAAACCAGCCGTTAGAAACCATTGTTTGCTCCTGTGTTGGCGGCGATGCTTAATCCGCAAGTTCGTATAGATCCATGTTGCCGGACAATAATGCGTTCTTGGAATCGGACTCGCAGAGTTTGTCGAGCTTTGCCAGATATTCCCGGACGGTCATGACAACCGTGGCATGGGACCAGGTGAGGGGCGAGACGGAGATCGGATCGCCGTTGTAGGGATGGATCTGCTCGGCGAGGACGCCCGACTCTAACGTATGCTTGCGGACCCATTCTAATATATCTAAAGCTTTCGTCAGCTCAGGCAGGGTCTTGGCTTTCGCGATGTACCACTCGGCCAGCCACAGCGTACAGATGATCCAGGGGTTGCCGGGGACATTGCCGACGTCCTGGCTGATTTGGTGATAATAGTCGTTTTCGTAGCGGGCGACGCCGCCGATGTCGGTCTTGCACCACAAACGCTCTTCGATCTGCTCCATGGTCGCGACCACTTTGGGATGGTCAGCGGGCAGCATACCGAACTGGAAAACGCCGTAAAGACTGGCATCGATGTTCAGGTCGGCATCGATCGCTCCCGTCTCGGGGTCAACGGTGATGCGCCGGACAAAGCGGTTTCGCTCAGGGTCCCAGAGATGTTCCAGCGCGGCGGCTTTGATCTCTTCCTGAGCGGTTCGAAACGCGATTGCATGTTCTTCATCACCGAAGGTCTCGGCGAACAGGGCGGCGGCGTTCAGGCCCGCCCAGACCGCTGCGACGGTGAACGTGTGGATGCCGTGGCGCTCTTCCCAGAGGTCGTAAGAGGCTCCGGGCAGGCCCGTGTGCGGCTCCCGGTACTGTGTCATAAACTCCCCGGCACGGCGGATCAGCGGGGCGTAGAGGCCGCGGATGAACTCGACATCTTTGTAGCGGGCGTAGTGCTCCCAGAGGGCCCAAATGACAAGCGAAGTCTCATCTTCCTGAATCGGAAGCTGAGACTGGCCCTTGCCATCGACCCAGGGGTGCCAGGACGAGCCTAAAGAGCGGTCGGGGTTGTACTTATGGAGCAGGTAGCCTTCTGGCAGGAGAACGTCCTTGCAGAACTGGTAGAAGTTCCGGGCCACTTCCGGCTGACCGGCAAGGTCCAGGGAGTAGGCGACCAATGCCCCGTCACGCGGCCACATATAGGAATAGGTATCGTTGTTGAAAGTCAGGTAATCGCTGTCGTTCGCTGCGATAATCGCGCCCCGGTTATCGATCTGAGTGCGTAAAATTAGCAGCGACTGCTTGTACAAAGTCACTAAAGCGTCTGGCAGATCGCCGTAAGGGATGTCATCTTTGTTGACCCAGCGGTTCCAGTAGATTCGTGCCCGGTGCTGGAAGAACTCCGGGCCGCGCTGCTTGACCAAATTGTGGATCAGCTTGACTGCCGCGTAGTCTTCCCCTGCCGCCAGCCAGTAGTAGACAGTCGCCGTGCGGTCCAGCGTGACATGGGCGGCAATCGTGCTATCCACTGCGCCCTGCGCGACTGTGTTCATGCCGAGGACACCGTCTTCGGCATCGCGCCAGGTGCCTTCCGCACCGTGGGCATGGGAGACGCCGATGGCGTAGTGGTGGACACCAAAATCCTCTTCGACACCGTTGGAAACGCAGACACTTGCCAGCATCCAGGTCTTGCCTTTGTAGTGGATCATGGCCTTGAGGTTCGGCGCGTAATAGGCCGTGTTGCCTTCTGACGATTCGTTTAAATTGAAGTCATGGTGCCAGAACAGGCGGACGTCGCGGGTCATCGGCAGCAGGTTCTCAATCTCGACTTTGCGGACGTAGAGGTCCCGGTCGAAATCGACGCAGTCCCGGCAGACCAGCCGCAGCCCGAGGCCCCAATGGACCGCAGTCACTTCCGTGACCAGCGTCTCAGCCTCGTAGCGCAGCGTCTTCTGCCAGGACGGCTCGGAGATCCAGGACATCTGCCCGTCGACCCAGACCCCGAACCGGCAGGCCTGCCCGCGCGTGTGGTTTGCCTGGCCGACAAAAGGATAGTAGACATCGCGCAGGGTATAGCGCGAGTCAAAAGTCAGAAGTAAATTACCGTTTCCGATGGGGATGTCGCGTGGCATAGGTGGTGTTCTCAGGAATGTTGCCCTATTATACCATGCTCGGCGGGGGTTCTTGCTTGACGCGACATTTAGATAGGGCTATAATAGCGTATGGTACGAACACGAAACAGAGCAAAGAAGCGTGAGCAGCCGCTGGGCGCGGCAATCGGGTGGGGGCTGGCAGCGACACTGGTTGTCGGCATCGTTATCCTCATCATCCAGCTAATAATCCCCGGCACGGTCGCGCATAACTTCTTCCTGCTCGCTCACAATAATGCCAGCGCAACGCTGCCGCTGGACCCGCTGTACCAGCAGTGGGCCGATAAGCTTCAGGAAGAAGATACGCTTTTTGGAACGCCCCTTTCGCTCCTCTGCGGCGCGATAGTTCTGGGTTGGCTTGCGCCCAGCTATGCATCCCGGCGTCGTATATTGCTGTCCGGGGCCGGGCTTGGCCTGGGCGTCTATGCTGTTTCGCTGGCGTTTATCTGGTTCGAGGCACCGAGGCAACAGGCAGTATTAAACCAGCATGAAGGTG
>JBPBQB010000102.1:0-13926 GCA_050954545.1 Janthinobacterium lividum
ACCATTCTGGAAAACCATCAGTGAGCCCGTCGATTGCCAGACAGATATTTAAACAGTCGCCTCAAAACCCGCCCGGCCCGAGGCCGCTCATGACCGTAGCGGCCATCATTCCGGCGTACAACGAGGAACATCGCATCGCCGCAGTCCTGACCGCCTTGACCTCGGCAGCAATGGTCGGCAGCATCATTGTCGTCAACGACGGCTCCACAGACGGCACAGCCGCCGCCGTGCAGGCATTTTCGAATGTCGAGCTGATCACACTCGCTCGTAACGGTGGCAAGGGTGGGGCAATGCGTACCGGAGCCATGCATGCCGACGCAGATGTCGTGCTCTTTTTCGATGCAGATCTGATCGGCTTGACTCCTCATCATGTCAAAGATCTGCTCGCTCCCGTCTGTTCCGGCGATGCGACCATGTCGATGGGTATCTTTCGCGGCGGGCGCCTCTGGACAGATATGGCCCAGTTCTTCGCCCCAGCAATCACTGGCCAGAGAGCCATTCGCCGTAATGTCTTCCTGCAAATCCCCGATCTGGAATCCGTCGGTTACGGGATCGAGCTGGCGATCAACGAATACGTCCATCAGCAGGGCCTCATCCGCCGCGACGTCATCCTGCGGGGCGTGACGCATCCCATGAAAGAAGAAAAGCTCGGCTGGATGCGTGGTGCCGTCTCCCGAATGCGGATGTATCAGCAGATGCTGAAGTTCCGACTGTCTCTCCGAAAAAACAAAGCAAGGCCGGAAAAAGACAAAAAAAGGCCAGGGAGCGAATAATCGCTTCCTGGCCTTTTCTGTGGGGGCGATACTCAGCGGCTGAAGTCAAGGGCCGGTGTCCATTTGTAAGAGCTCAGGAACGCCGGGTCTTTATGAACGGTACCATTTGCCTCATAGACTACCCGGTAGAAGCTTGCTTTGTAATGCCGTTCGCCCAGGCGCTGGTAATGGTTCACAAGCTTAATCCTGCGTCCTGGAGTAGCCTGACCAAACAGAGAGACGATCGCATGGGTCCGGGTGGCTTTGTAAGAGACAAAGACCGGTGCAGACGTATCATTCTGGAACTTGAAGTCCTTCTGACCAAAGTAGACTGTTGCGTCCCGGCCCGGATCGGCATAGGGGATAGTCCGGACGTGCTGACGACGCTCGACGATCTTCAGGTCGGCCAGCATCGCCGCATTGAACAATGTCGTTGCAACCTGGCACATGCCGCCTCCCTGCTGGACTTCCATCTTGCCGTCGACAAACACATGGCCCTGTCCGAAGCCGCGCTCTGCCGTACGCTCTCCGACCACGGAATTAACAGAGAAAATGCCGCCGGGCGGCACGACATGGCCGTCGATGATCTTGATCGCAAGCCGCACGGTCTGTGTCCGGCCCTCGTCACCTGGGTTAAAGCGAGTGACAAAGTATCCGATCCGAGAGTTGATGCCCTTTAAGCTGGCGGTTGTGACAGCCGCCGGCTTGGCTTTGATCGGAAGCACAATATGAAGAACGCCGGGATTGGCTTCGACGGCTTTCTGGATCTGATCCACAGCAGCGCTGACATCCAGCACGGCTCCATCGTAGCCGGCCACGACATGGGCCTGGACTTCATCGTTGCCTTGATCGTTGCCACCGATATTGCCGACGACGACTTTGGCATTTTTCGGAGCACGGCGGACATACGGGGCAATACTGTCGAGATAACCACGGAGCACGGCGCGGTTAACTGCGAACTTGACAGGGCCAGTTGCGTCGGCTGTCCCTGCGGCATAGCTGATGCCTAGCTGCTTGCGCGTCGGATGCCAGGTCTGGCGGCCATCGCCAAGCCGCATCCGAACGCTCAGACGTTTGGATGACGGTGCAGCAGGTGCGCCCGTACTTGCGGCAGGAGTGGGAGAAGGTGTCGCTGGAGTCTGGGCAAAACCAGACGAGGAAAATGCGAGGAAGAAGCCGGCCAGAGCGGCAGCGGTCAGCAGGCATCGGTTCGGGCGATGCATAAAATGGTATTCCTTTCGTACCTTGCGGCGCAAAGCACTGACACAGTCACGTTTGTACTCATATTTTACCCGATGGGGAACTTAAAGGAGGCAGAAGAGGAAAAACATGAAAAAAATCGAAGCCATTATTCGGCCTTTGCGCCTGGAAGCCGTCAAAAGCGCTCTAGCGGAAGCCGGAATCAGCGGGATGACCCTCAGCAATGTCCGGGGTTCCGGGCGGGCAGGGGGGCAGCGCCCAGATGTCTTTCGCGGTCAGCAGTATGTCATGCATCTGCCGCCGAAAATCAAGCTGGAATTGACACTGCGCGATGAAGACGTGGACGAAGTCATTGCCATTATCTTAGAGCAGGCCCGCACGGGCGAAGAAGGCGACGGCAAGATATTTGTCCTGCCTGCCTCCGAAGCTCGCCGCATACGCACCGGTGAAAATGGGGACATCGTTTTATGATGCCCCCTTCTCACTCGACGCTCACTGAGCCGTGTTGCTCGCGAGGTGCAGGACAATCGGCTGTTTGCGAAGTGTGACGATCTTTGCAAACTGGGCTTTGGCGGCAGCATAGTCAGCAGGCAGGATCACGCCGGGGTGAGAGGTCACGACCAGATGCACGGTCAGGACATTGCCGGTCAGTGTCGCCGTCTGCGTGTAGTCACCTAGCGGCATTTTCTCATGAATGTCATCGGGCTTGTCTTCCAGCGTATAGCCGGCTGGAAGCGTAACGATTAAGTCATCGACGGCTTCAGCCGTTCGGCTTTCATACACCGGGTAAATGCGCGATGCCCGGTCATAGGGGGTGCTTGCCATGTCTTTGCCGTCAATAATCAGCAGATGGCCTGTCCGAGTAGCCCAGAGGGGCGCATGGTAAGTCAGGCCGAAGACGACGGGCTGATCTCGGTCCGCAAGCGGCGAAAGCGTGTAGTCCAGCAGGGACGCATTCGGGCTGAAATGGCTGACCATTGTCTGGAAGCCTGGCTTAAGCTGGGACGTTTGCAGGCCACGGAAAGAAAGACGTGCGCCGAGGCCGTTATCACCGCTCATATCCACAGTCGTCTGGCACTCTGCGCTGCCGTCGGCGCTTAGCAGGGCTTTTGTCGTGGTAGTCTCACTGTTATCTTCCGGTGAGCCAAGCGGGATCGTCTCAAAAGCGCCGCCACCGTCACGAATCACAAATGCATTGACGCCCCGATCGCCGCCGGGGATCTGTCCGAAAGGACACATGGCAGCCGTCGAGTCGAACCAGTAAGGCTTCCCATCGATGTCTGCGCGGACAATCGCGTGATTGAAGAACGTTGGAGCCGCGAGATAGCTCTGTACGGGCGCTTGACTTTCCGCACCCAGCAGCACCGGCCAGGCCGTTTTGACTCCCGCTTCGTGCAGCATTGTCAGCAGCAATGTCGCCATGTCTTTGCAGTCGCCGTAACGGTTCCGGCAGACATCGGCAGCGGGGTGGGGCTGGAACGCGGACAGGCCAAGCTCGAGGGCGACATACCGTGTCTGCCCTTCCACCCAGTAGTAGATCGCTCTCGCCTTATCCGTGTCGGTGGTCTTACCCGCCGTCAGAGTCTTGACCGTTTCTTTGATCTCCGGCGAGACTTCCATCTGACCGGCGGCGAGGCCCTGATACCAATGGGAGATGACCTGCCAGGACGGGATCGTCGAAATTTCTACCGATGGAATGAATGTGTACGCGGGCGGCATCTCGGGCTCAGGAATAATCGTGCTGAGATCGCTCATCTTCCAGATATAGGTCTTACGCTTGCCGTCCGCCGATGGTGTCACCGTCGCCGTCATGTCGGACGCATTCTGTGGCAGGGTATTGATCTTCATCGATGCCGGCGCGGTCAAAGTCATCTTGCTGAACTTGACCGGATCGACGCCGTCGCGAAACGTCCATGTCTCGCTGTACTGGTTCGGCAGAAACGCTTTAGTCGTCGTGCGCGTGTAGACATAATCAATGATCACGCCGTCTTCAACGCCCGGCATGGAAATACCAGTGACTTTGGCGTCATCGTACATCGCAAACTCAGAGTACGGCGCACTGGTGTGAATATCCCCGCCGCCGGCGGTCAAAACCGTGCCGCTCGGCTTGATCGTGCGGGCATGGACATTGGTGATCTTTTCCGTGCCGGCATCAAAAGGAATGGTGATCTCCGCCTTGTCGTGTGCTCTTTGATTAAAAATCTTGAACGTCTCATGGGTCACATCGACGCTGGTACCGTCCGCGTTCAGCTTGATAACACTTTCATCACGCAGAGTGATAGCAGAAGCATCAGGGAAGGCCGCAGCGGTTGGAGCAGATTTCACGAGAGCTGCTGCCGAAACATCAAATGGAGAAATGGCTGCCGTTGAAGACTGAGCTTTAGTTATCGCAGCCTGTGAGGCAAACGGGGTTAAGAGATAAGCGGCGGTAAGTGCGCCGAGTAGAAGCGGACGGTGCGGCATAAAGTGTCCTTTAATAATATCCATAGTGTATTATTCCATACGCCAAAGCCAAAGCGAATGTTACTAGGAAATTTGATCTAATGTCCGCCGCCGCCTGCAGGGGCTTTCTTGGGCTTGCGGAGCAGGAACACGGCTGGGGCGGCGAATAAGAAGGTAAGACCGAGCAATAGGAACGCATCGTTGTAGGACATCGTGGCAGCTTGGGCCATGACTGTGCCATCTAAGAGTTTCAGCGCACCCATGTGGGCATCGGTCGCGCTGCTGCCATTGGAGATCAACGTAGCCGTTGCTCCTGCGATGCGCTGGTCGTAAAGAGCATTGCCTGCGTAAAAATTGGACACCAAATTCGCCCGGTGGTACGCTTCCATGTTGTAGATATACGTGTTCAGCACCGCAATCCCAAAGGACCCACCAAGCTGGCGGGCGAGATTAATCAGCCCCGAGGCCTGCTGAATTTCCGGGCCTTTGAGCGAGGCGAACACGACGAAGTTGATTGGCGTAAACAGGAAGCCTAAGCCGAGGCCACGGATGATCAGGGCCAATCGCGTATCAGGCTCACCGGACGCCGTGCTGAGGTGCCCCAGCATCCACATGGAGAGAATAAAGATCGCCATGCCAAAGAGTATCAAAAACCGAATGTCAATCGGCGGCTTCGGCAGACTTGTGATCCGCCCGCAGACCATCGCGCTGATACCCGTTGCCAGTCCGCCCGGCAGCAGCACCAACCCTGTCGCAGTCGGAGAGAAGCCGAGGACATTCTGCGTAAATTGTGGAAAGATGAAGATCGCGCCGTAAAGGCCAAATCCCAGGGCCAGAAACAGTATCAGACCCGCCGACAGATCGCGGTTCTTCAGCACTCGGAAGTTGACAACCGGTGACTTGTTGCGGGGCGACAATTCCCAGGCCAGCATGGCCGAAAGGCTGACAGCGGCGAGGATGGCGAGGCGGGTAATCAGGACACTGTCAAACCAATCGTCGCGCTTGCCTTCCTCTAAAACATATTGCAGAGAGCCGAGGCCAACAGTCAAAAGGCCGATGCCGGCCAGATCAATCGGCCCGGCTTTAGGACCATTGGGCGCATCATGCAGGAAGTTTCCAACTAAGAAGGCAGCTACGAGGCCAATGGGGATGTTGACGTAGAAAACCCAGGGCCAGTTATAGTTGTCTGTAATGTACCCGCCGACGGCAGGACCCAGGGTAGGGGCCATGACGATACCCAATATGAAAAGCGTCTGGACCAGACCCTGCTGCTCTTTAGGAAAGATCTGCCGCAGGGTCGCCTGAGCCGTCGACAGCAGAGCCGCCCCGCCCGCGCCCTGTAATATGCGCCAGAAAACAAGCGCGTTCAGCGTCTTGGACGCACCGCAGAAAAACGAGGCCACGATGAACAATAGGATAGAGAAGACAAGGTAGCGCTTGCGTCCAAAACGCTGGCCAAGCCAGGCGGTCATCGGCAGAACAATGACATTGGACAGAATGTAGCCGGTAGAGACCCACGCAATCTCATCAATGGTCGCATTCAAGTTGCCTGCCATCTGAGGCAGGGCGACGTTGATAATAGTCGTGTCCAGCACTTCCATGATCGCAGCCGTGATTAGACCTACCAAAATAATCCATTTGTGCGGGTTGATCTCTGACGAGGCGGATGCTCCGCCGTCACTCGGCTTATCTCTGCTCGAACCATTGCCGCCCCCGCCGGAGGGCGGCTGGGGACGGCGATCCCGCTGGTCTAAAACCCGCGTTGACATAAAGGCAGTTCCGTTTCTAGTGATTTTGTCTTGCAGTGCTGGTGTCGATTGTCGCTGTCACCGACGAACCCTGACGCAAAGCTGCAATATCTGCGGCAGTACCGAACTTTTTGTCCTCGCCTGGTTTCGCCGGGCGAAGCTCGATCCGAACGGGAATCCGCTGAACAACTTTGGTAAAGTTGCCGGTCGCATTGTCCGGCGGCAGGAGGGCCTGAGTCGCACCGGTCGCTTCGTTGATGCTGCCGACGTAGCCATGGAAGACTTTACCGGGGTACGAGTCGACTTCTACTTCGGCGGACTCATTAGGCTTGACATCGCCAAGCTGGGTTTCTTTGAAGTTCGCTGTCACATAGACATAGTCGCCCTGGGTGATTGTCACGATAGTCTGACCAGGGGCCAGCGATGCGCCGATGTTGACGGCTTTCTTGACAACCGTGCCATCGTTAGGCGCGTAAAGGTTGGTGTCACCTTCGATGACCTGAGCATTGTGAAGCTGAGCCAGTGCGGAGTTGGCATTCGCCTGAAAGGTCCTAATCTCGTCTTTGCGGACCTGAATCTGTGTCTTACCGGCCTGAGCCGTCGATAAGTCTGCCAGGGCGCTTTGATTCTGGCCGACGTTGTTGAGGACATTGGACTGATCAATTGGGATCAGGCTCAAGTTAGCCCGTGCGATACCCAACCCGGCACGGGCAACTTCGACATTCTGGCCGGCGGCATCGGCAGCACGCTGTGCTGCCTTAAGCTGCGCGACTGCCTGCTCGACATTGGCCTGTGCGGCTCGAACCTGAGAATGCGCTTGGGCAGCCTGGAAGCGGGTCGCATCCAAGTTAGACTGAGCGCTGTCGGCTGAGGCAACTGCCGCGTCATTCTGCTGCTCCGTGACCGCCTGCTGCTTTACCAGCTTAGCGTACCGAACGGCATCGTTAGTCGCTTTCTGCGCGTTTGCCTGTGCGCCGCGAATAGTTGCGTCGGCAGCGTCGGCAGCACGCTGGGCGGTTCGGACTGTCTGCTGCTGCGAGTTGACTGCTGCGCGGGCAGTCTGCACCTGAGCATCGTATTGAGCCGCCTGAGCTTTGGCCTGAGAGATTTGACTGGTCGCCTGCTGAACCTGGTTCAGAACTTGATTGCGGCTTAAAATGACCTGCTGCTGCGCCCCAGTGGTTTTTGCCTGCTGGGCGGCAAGCCCTGCCTGTGCTTTGCGGATGTCGGCATTTGTCGCCTGCTGCTGATAGGCAAGGTTTTGCTCTGCCTGCGGAAGCTGGCTGAGCGCCGACTGGTAGGCTGCTTGAGACTGGGCCAGGGAAGCACGCTGGCCGCTGTCTTCGATACGTCCGATAAGCTGGCCTTGTTTGACGACAACGCCCTCATCGACAGTCAGCGAGTTTAGCGTCCCGCTAATGATCGGACTGACATTAACAAGGTTACCAGTGACATACGCATCGTCCGTGCTGACATGGTTCTGGCTGTAGTTGTAGTACGAGATTCCCCAGATGACTGCAGCGATCACAGCCGCAGCAATGACACCGGTGACGATCACTTTGCGAAGCGGGCTTGCCGGCTTCTTTCCTACTGCTGCGTTTGCAGCACCTGAACCGTCTTTACCAGCATCTCCTTCTTTTTTCTCAGCATATTTGCTGCCGTCATGCGTTTCCGTGCCATTGGCAGGGAACTTTGCGGGAGCATGACCATTGGTGCCGTTGGCCCCCTCCGGCTTGCCTCCGCCCTGTGTTTGTGTCTGCAATTTTTGCTGCGGGTCGTCTGCCATTTTGATACCTTCCTACTGTACTTCTTGAAGTAAATCTCTCTACTTAATCTCTTTTATTGAATTTGGGGCGCACCGATTGCGTTTTGGAACTGAGCGCGGGCGACTAAATAATTATAAACGGCGTCCACTTGGTTGTTTTCCGCCTGGACAAGCGCGGACTGTGCATCGGTCACTTCCAGATAAAGCCCAACCTGGCCCTGATACCGAAGCTGAGCGAGCTGCCGGGCCGCAACCGCGGACTGCAATGCCGCGTTCGCGGCTCCAATCTGCTGAGCTGCCGTAACAAGGTTTAGATAAGACTGCCGGACATCAAGCGCCACATCAGACCGGGTCGATGCGAGGCTGGTTTCTGAATTTTCCGTACTCAGTCGCGCTTCCTGCACCCGGTCCCGAGTCGCGCCGCCGTCGTACAGCGGAATATTTAGTGTTGCACCGATCTGGGCGGTGCGCTTGCGCGGGAACTGAAAATTCGTGTCAGGATAATAATTCCCGGCCGCGCTCAAACTAAACGTCGGCTGCAAGCCTGAGCGTGCCAGCGTGATTCCTGTCTGAGAGACGCGGACATTCACCTGTGCCTGCAGGATTTCAGGCCGCTGCCGATTTGCCGCGCGAAGTGCATTATTGACATTGATTGCGCCGACTTCCAGCGGTGCGTTTGGCAAAGGAGGGGTCGCTTTTGCATCCGGTGCCCCGACCTGGCTAAAATCAGTCACTGGCTGAGCGATTGTGACACCCGGCGCATCGACCAGAAAGACAGGTGCATCGAGCGGGCGGCCTACCAGGTCGTTGAAGCTGCTTAAAGCCACGCCATAGTTGTTTTGCGCCGTTGCCAGATCCTGATCGGCTGTCGCGACCTGCGTCTGTGCCCGCAGGACATCGATACGCTGCCCGACCCCTGCATTGTTGAGGTTTGTGGCATCGGTCAGTTGACGCTGAGCATTTGTCAGTGCAGCGTTCGCGACATCGACTTGATGCTGGGCGCGAAGGGTATTGAAATAAATCGTCTGCGCTCGGAGAATACGCGCATTTTTCACGGTTCCTAAGCTGAAAGTATCCGCCAGGCTCTGAAGTCGGAACTGGCTGGCTGCCGCCCGGATCTGTCCCGTAAGGTCAAGATTGTCTGTAACACCTAACTGAAGTACCTCAACATGGGTTCCGGTCACTTCAATCGCTGTGGTGCCGAAGGGGATGACTGTTTTTTTGTCAAAGCGCGTCGCTTGCCCGCTCGCACTCACATTAGGACGGCCTGCGGCTAGGGCTTCATCGGCCCGTTTGCTGTCGATCTCGACAATTCGCGAGGCGAGCTGAACGTCGGCACTGCTTTGCAGGCCGGCCTGAATGGCTTGCGCTAGATTAAATGTCTGTGGTCCAGTGTTTGCTCCCGGTAGGGGTAAGCTGCCTTGGTTCCCAGAATTGCCGGCCGCGCTTTGTGATGATCCTACTCCCGAGGTTCCATTCGCTCCATTGCTTCCAACACCATTTGCACCAGTGCCATTTCCATTCGTACCGTTGCTACTTGCACCATTAGCGTTTGTACCGTTATTATTTGTGGTCCCTGTGCCGTTTGTGTCGGCATTGCCACCTGTTGTACCAGCAGCATCCCCAGTGCCGACACCGTTTCCACCGGCACCGACACCATTACCCGCCCCGACGCCGTTGCCTGCAGCTCCGACCCCGCCGCCGATACCATTGCCGTTCGTACCCTGGCCGCCAACACCATTGCTGGCACCAGCGCCGTTTCCAGCGGCGCCAGTCCCATTTCCTGCATTTCCTGCGCCGTTGCCTGCCCCACCGGCTTGTCTGATCCAGGTATGACCGGGAACGAGAGAGTGTGCGGCAAAAGCCGGTGTAGAGACCAGACCTAATAGGGCTCCGATTGCTGCTGCGCGTTTCGTTGTCATTCGTTTCATTGTTTGCGAAGTCCTCGTACTGTCAAAGCGACCATGTCGGCGATCTCGGATGCCATTTGTTCCGGTTGGGAGACGCTCGGATAAGGCGGCAAAAACCCGTGCGTCATCATCTTCAAAGTCCGTGCCGCGCTGAGTGTATCAGGCACATCGAAGATACCTTGTTTGTTGCCTTCCTCCAAAATACTTGCAAGAAGGCGATATTCCTGTTCCATCTGCGGCTGAAGGTGAATTCTGATATGCGGCTTGATGGCCACAATCATTTCCTGCATCGCAGGTGCCTCTTGGCAGCTCTGGTAGGCACGCAGAACAGAATACTGAAGCATTTCCGTCAGCTTTTCAACAGGTGACTTCTGCGTATTCTGCGCGATAATCTCCAGCTCCTTCAAGTTTCGTTTCTTGTATTCCGCAACAATCGCGAGGCCGATTTCTTCCTTACCATCAAAGTAGAGATAGACCGTGCCTTTGCCGACACCGGCGTCAGACGCAATTTCATCAATCGTTGTCTTCTTGAAACCGTAATGCCAGAGCCTTTGTTCGGCGGCATCCAATATTTTCTGTCGCACATCCCCGTGCCGTGCCATTATCTTGATTCCTATTTTACTGAACGACTGACCAGATTGTTATTCTGGTCATATCATACCACGCTAACCCCTGGATTACGACTCAAGTTCCCGTTTATTTCCCTAACGGGTAAAATAGTCTTAAAATAATTTCCAGTTCGTTCACTCAAAGGAAGCCGCTATGAATTCAATCCCGTTCTATATTGCCGATTCATTTACCCGGACTCGCTATGCAGGGAATCCGGCGGGCGTGGTCCTGCCTGATGCGCCTATGACAGATGCTCAGATGCAGACTGTCGCTGGTGAGCTGCATGTAGAATCTGCCTTTGTGACTGCGAGTACCAGCCCAGAGGCTGATTATGATGTTGTTTACTACACGTCCGCCAAGCGTATTCCACTCTGCGGCCACGACACGATTGCTCTGGTCACAGTCCTGCATCAGATCAACCTGCTGCCTGCATCCGGGACCGTGCGGCTTGCGACCGATGTCGGTGTTCTTAGTGTTTCCCGCAGCGCGGACGGGCGAGTGACGATGCGGCAGGCGCTGCCGCGTTATGGTCAGATTGTACCGGCAGCCGATGCAGCAGACGCACTTGGCCTGCCGCTCTCTGAAATCGAAGCGACAGGTTTGCCAGTTCAAGTGGTCTCCACAGGTACGCCGTTCTTGATTGTCCCTGTCACGCATAGAGCCGCTCTCAGCGCACTGGCGCCGGACATGGCGGCGCTCGTTGCCTACGGCGACAGCCTGCCAGACTACGCAGACGGCTTTTATCTGTGGTCGCCGGAAACAATCAGCTCTGACGCCCAGATTCATGCTCGCTGCTACGCTCCAGCGGCAGGCCTGCCCGAGGACCCGATTACTGGAACGGCGAGCGGTGCAGTCGGCGCTTATCTTGCGCGGCACAATTGTCTCACCCCAAGCAACGACGGGGTTTTGAGTTTCCGGACGGAGCAAGGATATGACATGGGAAGACCTGGTAATGCTGAAGTGTGTATACGAAGTCTTGAGGGAGAAGTAACAAGTGTGGAAGTAAGCGGCTATGCCGTGGTCGTAGCTGAGGGAAAGCTGTGGATTTAGAGGGCTAAGACAGCTCGCGGGAGCGTTCGGCGGCGGCCTGGATGGCGTCAATAAGGGCGGTACGAATTCCGGCGCGTTCGAGGACATGCAGAGCGGCAATCGTCGTGCCGCCGGGAGTTGTGACGTTGTCTTTGAGCTGAGCGGGGTGCTGGTCGGAAGACAGTACCATTTGAGCCGCTCCCATGACTGTCTGCGCGGCGAGTAAACGGGCGGTATCGCGGGTGAGTCCTTCTTTGACACCGCCGTCGGCGAGGGCTTCGATCATGAGATAGACATACGCCGGACCCGAGCCGGAAAGGCCGGTGACCGCATCAAGAAGGCGCTCAGGGACTTCGACGGAGATACCGACGGAAGCAAAGAGCGTTTGAGCTAGGCGCAAATGCTCCTCCGTCGCATAGGTGCCGCGACTGATCGCAGTCGCACCCTTTCCAATGAGGCAGGGAGTGTTCGGCATGGTGCGGATTAAAGGTGTGCCGCCGGGAAGCAGTGCCTCCATTTTAGCAACGCGTATCCCGGCGGCAATGGAAATGACAAGCTGATTGGGCGACAGCGACGGAGCAATCTCCGCCAGGACATCAGCAACCATCGGCGGCTTGACAGCGATTAGAATCAGATCAGCCTGGGCGATAGCCGACGCTGCTGAATCAGCGACCAGCGCTCCCTGTCCGAGAAGGTCGGCCAGTACGATTGCCTTAGCCTCATGGGTATCGAAGAGCCGGAGATTAGTACCAGGCATGACGCCGGCGTCAACAAGACCGCGTGCCAGGGCACTGCCCATCATGCCGGCCCCGAGCACGGTCAGTGTTTTGTCGCGAAGCATAGCACTGAACTCGTTAATCCCGGTCGAAGATGGCAGCACGGACACCCGTCACTGGCTTATCTTCGATGTCGATCACGACCGTAGACGGCGTGAAGAGATAGACCTGTTCGCCGATCTTTTCAACGCTGCCATCGAGGGCGTAAGTTGCGCCATTGAGGAAATCAATGATGCGTTCGGTCATGTCATTCGGCGTCTGCTCCAGATTGACGATCTGCTGCTGCCCGTCTTTCAGGCCATCGGCAGCACGGCGGGCATCGTCGAAAGTCTGGATCGCACGGCGCACAGTGATATGTGTCTGACGAGTCTGGTCCATACGCAGTGTCGTTCCTCGCCGCAGGGGGTTATAAGAACCTCCGCTGGCGCGTGTTTGAGCCGGAACAGCCTGGGGCTGCGGATGCTCCGCCGCTATTTCTTCCTGTTCGTCTTCTTCATCATCGTGACCACGGAGAAGATGGCCGAAAAGCCGTCCAAAGACGCCGTTTTCACGGGCTGGGGCACCGTCATATTCTTCTGCTTCTGCATTTTGGTTCATGGTATTGTCTAGGCTCCTATACGATATATGAATAATAATTTGAGTTTTAGCTGTCTCGTGCTCCGAAAATTGCGGTACCGACGCGCACCATCGTCGCGCCTTCCTGGATGGCTGCCACAAAATCGCCGCTCATGCCCATCGAAAGGATCTGTCGATTTTCCGGAGGCAACTGGTCGAAAAGCTGTTTTAGCTGCTGGAAATAAGGCCGTGGGTCAACTCCATTCGGGGCGATCCCCATCAAGCCGCACAGTGATACATTAATAATCGCCGCGATCTCAGCCGCCACATCAAGCGTGATATTCGGTGCAAAACCTGTCTTCGTTTCTTCATCGCCCAGATGCACTTGCAGCAGGATTTCCTGCGGCTTTTCCGCCGACTGCTTCCCGATCTCAGCGGCAAGCTTGACACTGTCGACGCTCTGGATCAAATCAAACAGAGACACGGCGAGTTTTGCTTTGTTGCTCTGTAAATGGCCCATCAAGTGCCAGCGACCATTGGTAATCGAGGCCCGCTTTTCCGCCGCTTCCTGCACATAATTCTCGCCGACATCGGTGATACCGGCGGCAAGCGCTTCGACGATTGCACTGGCAGGTTTCTTTTTCGTCACTGCGACCAGTGTGATCTCTTCCGGCCTGCGCCCTGCTTGCTGCGCCGCGTCTGCGATCTGCTCCTGCACCCGCAAAATGTTCTCAGCGATAGTGCTCATCAGGAACCGTCACGCGCCTCGCGCCGGCCCAGCGGTTTCCGGTCGCCGGTCTCAATATAATAGACGCGCTCGGCGATGTTGGTGGCATGATCGGCGATGCGTTCCAAATAAACTACGGCCAACAGCAGGTAAGATGCTGGAAAGATGCGGGACGGCTCCTGCTGGGTCAATTCAAGCAGCTCTTCGCGCAGATGCTTGAACGCAGCATCAACTTGATCGTCATCGTCACAAACTTGAACTGCTAATGCTAAATCGTGCCGGACCAGGCTTTGCAGGCTTTGCAGCACCATCGTATGTGCCATGTTCGCCAGCGGACCGATGTCGACCAGCGGCGCTTTTAAATAAAATTCCTGTGTCAGCTTGCGAGCGATCTTCGCGATGTCGACGGCATG
>JBPBQB010000115.1:0-13852 GCA_050954545.1 Janthinobacterium lividum
AGTCCGAGGCCGCGCCGGGCTTAGAGCAGCAGTTCCGCTACAGTGGTCCGAAGCCGCAGAGCCGCGAGACTGCTATTCTCATGCTGGCAGACAGTGTTGAAGCCGCGTCCCGGACACTGGAAAGACCGACACTGGGACGCATCGAAGACTTAGTCACGAAAATCATCGAAGGCCAGTTAGCCGATGGTCAGCTTGACGAATGCGACCTAACGCAACGCGACCTGCGCGGTATCCGTGAAGCCTTTGTGCGTCTGCTGTCGGGAATGCTGCATAGCCGGATCGATTATCCCGAAATGCTGAAAGAGTCTGTCAAGAAACCTGCCGATTTGACTTTGCCGACACCACCCAATGCCACTCTTGATCCAATACCAGACCGACTTGCCGCCGCCGCTGAACGCAGCGGCGATACTGACCGCCCCGCTGGCGGTTCTCTTGCAGCATGAAGCTGTCCCCGGCGACCCAGAGATTAGCCTGGTGTTCTGCGACGACCCATTCATCCAATCGCTCAACGCTGAGTATCGGGGTAAGAACAAACCGACCGACGTTCTCTCCTTCGCCCAAGACGACCCCGAACTCTTAGGTGACATTATCATCTCACTGCCGACCGCGACCCGTCAGGCCGAAGCCGCCCGATGGCCTTTAGAGAACGAAATCACTTTGCTAGGTGTCCACGGTCTCCTGCACCTGCTCGGCTACGACGACGAAACCGAAGCCGGAGCCTGGGAAATGCAGCGCCGAACAGAAGTCGTGCTGTTCGAATGCGGCCTCGCGATTCCAAGCGGCGGAATGCATCCGTTTTTTGTGGAAGTACCGGGGTAAATGAGTAAATAAATGACCGTTCTCGTCAAACCTGCAACAAAAATTGAGCTAATGCATCGCGCATATTATTCTTCTCACGGATTAAACAATGGCCTGATTGTGTTTGCTTCGTCGGAAGGGGATGCAACGGTTATTAGTCCTAATCTTGTAGTTCAGACGACCATTAAGCGTCCAACCAAGATCAAAGATGTTGCAGTTCATCCCTTCCTCCCGGTGTTGGGTTTTGTCGAAGACGAAGATAACCACCTCACAATTGTAGACTTGGATGGGCAAACTATCCACCAGAGTCTGTTTAGTGAGACTGAAGAGCCGCCGGGCTTTGATATAGAGGGATCCGGCAGTAGTCATTTTGAGCGTGACGGCCTCCACTTGTGGTACGCATTCGCTCGGTCAAGTGATGATGTCGAGATACAATGGCTAGATTGCAACACTTGGAGCATCGCTCACAAAATTGTGATTGAAGATCCCTATGGCGAGAGCCATATTTCTCTTCATTCCACCGATGCAACTGAGCGGGTAGCGCTCTGGCTGGCGGGGGGGCAAGACGGGCAGCAAGTATACTGGCTGACCATTGGGGAAGAAGGAATTGTGTGTGAAGCCGAGCCGCTCTTGGAGGATACAACGCCCCCCGTCTTTTCGCCGTCTGGTCATGGGTTTCTCGCGATTGAAGGCGAAACAATCGTAAACAAATACTCCTTTCCTGATCTGCGCCTCGTTGGAACCTATGAGTGGACCGAAGATGAGGAGGAAGCTCTCGGTGAGTTGGTGTGTTATGTAGATGATAAGAGCGCGTTGATAATTTCCGGTGAAGGCCGCGTATTTCTTATGGATTTGGTTGCAATGGCTCTCTCCGAAGACGTATTCGTAGAAGGCCATGAGCCTCAACCTGTGCCTGTATATCATCCAACATTAGTTAACGACCAAGGATTGTGTACGGACATCTCTCGCATTGAACGCTTTGGTGACACCGTCGTTTTTGTCTTTCAGCGAGAGGACCGAACAGTTGTTTCGCCCTGGAAAGATACCCTTTTATTTGTGCCGCTGACAGCTTTCACTAATTGACTGGAATAGGTTGCTTAAGACTCTTGCGCCAAGTACCGAAACCGAAAAACCATTTAGACTCGTTCCGCTATGCCGTTGAAGGCATTGTCCATGTCTTTCGCACTCAGAAGCATATGCGGTTCCACTTCTTTACAGTGGTGCTGGTGCTGCTGGTGGGGCTGATTCTGCGGCTGTCCCGCGTGGAAATGGCGATCCTGTTTATTGTCGTCTCCGGCGTCCTTGTCACCGAGATGCTGAACACGGCGATTGAGAGCGTTGTGGACATGGTGACACAGACCTATCACCCGCTTGCGAAGCTCGCGAAAGACATCGCGGCGGGGGCGGTGCTGATTGCGAGTGTGACGGCGGCGATTGTCGGCGGAATACTGTTTTTCGGCAGCAACAAGATTGCTCAGCTTCATCTGGAAGTCAAGCATGACCCGCAGCCGGTCGCAGTGATCCTGACCACCTGCGTTCTGGTTCTGATTATCGTGCTTATCAGCAAGGTCAAAGGCGGCAAAGGATCGATACTCTCGGGCGGCATTGTCAGCGGCCATTCGGCTGTGTCATTTTTTTTGGCGTCGACGATGATCTACCGGGCGATGGATTACTTCACCGGCATTCTGGCTTTGCTTCTGGCATTCCTGGTCGCACAGAGCCGTGTCGAGGGGAAGATACATACACTGCAGGAAGTCATTATCGGTGGTTTGCTGGGAATATTGTTCACCTGCGGGGTATACTTCGTGCATATTTTCCCGGTCCATTGATTTTCTAATTGCCTCTGCTCATGCAACCTTCTCACAGTTACGCCTTGATCGCTCTTCTGCTGCTGACACTGCTGAACGCGTTTTTCACGCTGGCTGAGATCGCGCTCAACACGGTCCGCAACGCCCGTCTTCAGGACTTGATTGAAGCGGGGGGACAAGATGCCGGAGCAGCGGGCAGCGCTCAGCAGTTGCTGCGTCAGCCGACCCTTGTGGTCGCGACTGTTCAGGTCGGCATCAACCTGGCCTCTTTTGGGGTGGCCGCCATCGCCGCGGCTGTGCTGGCTCCTGATTGGGCGCACAGCCTGCCGCCGCGTCTGACTACCCATCCGGTCCGCGTTATGACCGTTTTGCTGACACTGGTGACGGCGCTGTTCACCATCGTCATCGGCGAGATTATTCCGCGTTCGGTCGCCCTGCGCCAGCCTGATCAGATGGCGCTTCTGATTGCCCGGCCCCTGCGCTTTTTCATTGTCTTCTTCGCGCCGCTTGCCACGGTCGCGCTTGGTCTTTCCAACCTGCTTGTCCGCCCCTTCGGCCTGACTGCGACTTTTGCCGCGCCGATGATCACGGAAGAAGAGCTGCGGGCGATGCTGGAAGCCAGTGCTCAGTCGGGGGCGATTGAAGAGGACGAAAAAGAGATCATCCGCAATGTCATCTCGTTTGGCGACACGGATGTCCGGCAGGTGATGACTCCGCGTATCGATGTCAAAGCCATCGATGTCGGGGCGGGCCTGCCTGCTCTGCTAGACCTGATTGTCGAAAGCGGCCACTCGCGCATCCCTGTGTACGAGAACAGCGTGGACACGATTGTCGGCATTGTTCATGCCAAAGACCTCCTGCCTGCCCTGGCACGCGGCGAGCGGGCTTTGGACTTGCGCCCGCTGATGCGCTTCCCGCTTATTGTCCCGGAAAACCGCCGGGTCGACGACTTGCTTGATGAGTTTCGCGGCTCCAGTGTCCAGATGGCAATCGTACAGGACGAATACGGCGGCACTGCCGGCCTGGTCACGGTCGAAGATCTGCTTGAAGAACTGGTCGGCGAGATTCAGGATGAATACGATCAGGAAGACGCTCAGTTCCAAACTCTCGAACCCGGTGTTTACCGGATGGATGCCCGCATGGCGATTGACGATCTGAACGATCTGCTGGCCCTGAACCTGCCACACGACGATTTTGACACCATCGGCGGCTTCGTCTTCGGCCAATTTGGCCGTCAGCCCGATACCGGCGAGTCGGTTTGTTACGAAAACCTCGAGTTCATCGTTGAAAAGACCGATGGCCGGAGGGTCGACCAGATTAAGCTGATCGTGTCGGCGAGTGGAACTGTATCGGAAGAAGAGTAGAAGATATTGGCGTGTAGGGCGATGGCGTATGGGACGAGGGCATAAATGTTACGAGGGCATAAATGCCCTCGCTGGGGAGCGCGGACGCTAAGGTCCCGAGGGTAAGGGACAAGAGTAAGATTCCGCTTCTTCAGCCACGCAGGTGGCGGCTTGGCGCTTCGCCCCCCCAGCGAGGGCGTGAACGCCCTCGTAACAATCACGCCCTCGTTCCGAAACGTCTTTATTATTCAGAAAGTTGGTCTTGACCAAATGAATGAAGCAGATTACAATCGTCTCGTGGAAGAACAGGGCTGGACCCCATTATTGGAAGCCTGCTCAGCAGAAGATTATGAAGCGGTATTGAAATTAATTCAGAGTGGTGCGGATGTGAATGTCGTAGACAAATTTGGTACCACACCTCTGGAGAGAGCTGTTCGAAATGCTTACGAAAACGAAGATGCTGCGGCAAAAATTGTTTCGCTGTTACTGGATAATAAAGCAAACATCAACGCGCAAAATAATGAGGGTGTAACAGCGTTGATGCAAACTGCAATATACAACTATGTAACAATTGCTCGAATGTTGATTGAACGTGGTGCGGATGTCAATCTGCGTTGGAATGATGGCAATACCGTGATTTCAGTTGTAGAATCAATACCTTCTTTGGCCAGAAAACGGAAACGCATGATCAAGATGCTTGAAGATGCTGGCGGAGTGCGGTGAAGGCAGAACACGCCACGGAATGAATTCCGAGGCTGAGAAGTGCCCACCGTCCAGGGGACGGAAGATAAGAGGCAGCATCTTCATTCAGTGCTCTCTTGTGTCGCCTCGACACTGGGCACTTTCGAGCCTCGGGTTTCAACCCGTGGCGGATTTGACGAACAGGAAACTACCTATGCTTGAGCTAGGGCAGGTCATCAGCGACATCCAGAAGATGGGAACGGAAGCGCGGAAGCGGGGCGATAAAGTGGCGTCCCAGATGCAGACGGCGCTGACGCAGGCTCAGTTAGACCAGGAAGCGTGGGTGGCGACTCGCCCGCAGCGGGAGTCGCTGCCGAAACCGTCCTGGCTGGCTGCCGATTGCCGGGATGTCTCGCCGTCGTCAACAGTCAGTCTGCCGCCGGGTTTTCCAGCGGTCTACACAGCGCTGGCGACAGACGGCTCCCAAATCCCTCTGGATCGTCATGCAGTCGCGCCGTGTTACTTGATCAATGTCGGAGAGATCGCGCTGCATTATGGTACGGGGGAGCGTCCGACGCTGGCTTCTCAGGCTACTCTCCACTACCGGGATGAAGATCTGTACCAGACGGAGGGTGGGGGAGACCCGGTGCCGCTGTCCGATAAGATCATCGCCAACCGGCGTCTGCTGGCCGAAAGCAAGGCCCTGGCGGCGCTGATTGAAGCCCATCAAGACCGAGAAGCGATTGCGTTGGTAGATGACCCATTGATCGTCTGGACACCGCAGGGGGAATCAGAAGCGGAGCAGCGGCGGGTGATTAACGGCTTCTGCGAGATGCTGGCGGCAGGACAGACCCATAATACGCCCGTTGCCGGCTATGTCAGCCGGCCTGCTCACCGAGATGTCGTCGGCGCGATTCGCTTAACACTGTGCGAACCGGGCTGCGGGCATGACCCAAAAAGTCTCTGTGCCGAGCTGGCATCGCTGACTGATGTTCAGCTCTTTACCCGCCTGCTGCCCCGTCCCGGCGACCGTTCCCCGGTTTTCGGCAGTCAGGCGCGAAGCCTGGAGATGTACCCAGATGAGCAGCGGATCGCATTCTTCTATCTAAATGCCGGCGGCGAGATCGCGCGGGTGGAAGTGCCCCAATGGGTCGCAGAAGATGTAGAGCTGACGGACCGTGTCCATCGCCTGTGCTTTGACCAAGCCCGCAAGGGACAAGGTTATCCGATTGCTCTGGCAGAAGCCCACGAGCGGGCGATCGTGCGCGGCCCGGAGCGGGATGCGTTTTTTCGATTGGTGGAAAATGCGTTTGTCCGGGAGAGCCTGCCTGCGATTCAGACTCGGAAGGCGCTTTCTAAACGGACACGGGTGCTGTAAGAAAGAGAACCGGCACTGGAAGTGCCGGTCTACTCTTGAATGAAAGTCGCTCCGCGACTAAAGAATTGCCTTTATTGTTTAGTTCCGTAGTCGCTTCGACTTTTACCCAACAATAGACCGGCACTTTTAGTGCCGGTTCCTCGCTCAAATATGGCAGTGGGACAAGCCGCGCTTCTCCAAATACTGCTGATGGTAGTCTTCGGCGATGTAGAAGGTCTGTGCTGGGACGATCTCAGTCACGATAGGCCGCTTGAAATGGCCGCTCTTGCCTTGTGCCTCTTTGGAGGCGGTGGCTTCGGCCTGCTGCTCGGGGGAGTGATAAAAAATGGCCGAGCGGTACTGGGTGCCGTAATCCGGGCCCTGGCTGTTGAGCGTGGTCGGGTTGTGGTTCTCCCAAAAGACGTTTAGTAGGGTCTCGAAAGAGACCTGGGTTGGGTCATAAGTCACTTCCACCACTTCAGCATGGCCGCTCGTGTCCGAACAGACATCTTTATAAGTCGGGTTCAGCAGCGTGCCGCCTTCGTAGCCTACCGCTGTCGACTGGACACCGGGGATCTGCCGGAAGGTGGCTTCGACGCCCCAAAAGCATCCTGCACCGAATGTCGCTTTCTCAAATTGTGTCAATTTTTCGTTCTCCGTTCCTGAATGCATTGCTGTTAATGAAACACCCAAAAACCGGTCAAAAGTTCCACGCTCAGCGATACTTCTTTGAGGGTTTAAGACTGAAGTCTCTGGGTAAATTGGCCTTGCTGATTACCACTCAGAATAAACTTCAACGGAGAACACCATGAACCCCGCAGACATCAAAGAGCATATGGAAGTCGTCGGCTCAGACAACAAGCATGTCGGCATTGTCGACCATTTGGACGGCGATAATATCAAGCTAACCCACCACGATTCTCAGGCAGACGGTAAACATCACTTTCTGCCGCTGACTGCCATCATGTCCATCGGCGAGTATGTCACCCTGAACATGACCGCTGCCGAAGCCGAATCCCAATGGGTTGCTGAATAGTTTCGGGGCTGGGGTTAGCCGGGGTTGTGAAAAACCTCGGCAGAGAAGTGTCCTGCGGACAAAGATACAGGCGGAGAACACAAGTTCCTATCCTTAGTCCGAAGGACGTTTCCTGCCGGGGTTTTTACAACCCTGGCCCTGCTGCCCCTGGCTATCTTATCCAGACTACTCCCCAGCCAATTTATAACCGAAGCCGCGTATTGTCAAAATACACGTAGGATTATCTTCGTCGGCTTCGACTTTTCGGCGCAGGCGGCGGATATAGACCGCCAGCGCCTTAATTCCCTCTTCAGGAGCATTGCCCCACACCTGCTGGAAGAGCCAGGTTTTGTCCAGCGCCGTTCCGCGCTGCCGGGCCAGCAGCAGCAGGACTTCGTATTCCCGGTCTGTCAAGTGCGCGGGTGAGCCTTCGATCATAGCGTCCCGGCTGCGAAGATCCAGCACACGGTTTGGACCGATCACAATCTCAGAAGCGGTCTCGTCGGGAACGTCATACTCACGGGACCGGCGCAGGTGGGCCTGGACTCGGGCCAGCAGCTCGCTCGGGTCAAACGGCTTGGTGATATAATCGTCGGCCCCGACATTTAGCCCGGCGATCTTGTCGGCTCTGCCGCTGCGGCCTGTCAGCATCAGCACCGGCTTGCGCCAGCCCTGCTGACGAAGCCTGCGGCAGCAGGCGAAGCCATCCATGCCCGGCAAAGCGACATCCAGCAAAACGAGATCGTAGGACGGGTCCTCAGCCAGATGCGCGACCGCCTCCTCGCCGCTCAGTACGGCATGGAGGTAGTAACCGTCACGGGACAAAAGGCGCAGGAGCGACTGAACAATAGCCCGGTCATCTTCGACAATCAAAATCTTTCCGGCGATGGTAATAGCCCTCCTTGTGAGGTTAATCGACAGGGCAAAGGCAGGGCAGGCGGAGTGTGAACTGGGTCTGTCCCGGCTTGCTGCGGACACTGATCGTGCCACCGTGCGCTTCAGCGATCCGGCGGCAGGAAAAGAGGCCGAGACCGGCCCCATCAGGCCGGGTCGTGAAGAACGGGTCGAAGAGACGTTTTCGATTCTTCAGCGTGATCCCCGGCCCTGTGTCCCCGATCCGCACCCGTGCGCTGTTTCTGTTTCGATCCAGAGCTAGTGTGAGGGTTCCTCCCCCAGTCGGACGCATAGCCTGAACGGCGTTCAAGATGAGATTGACCAGCACCTGCTCCATCTGCACTGAGTCAGCGAGTATCGAAGGCAGACGCGGCGAAATCGTGCAGATGATCTGGACATTTTCTAACATGGCTTGCGGCTGGACCAAACGCAGAATGTGGGAAATCAGCTCGGCTAGATCGGTGGGAGCGCGTTCAATCGAGTCAGGCCGGGCGAGTGCCAAAAGTCTATGGGTCAGAAGAGCCAACCCGTCGATCTGACGCCGCATGGCAGAAAGTGACTCAGCGCGGAGATCGGGATCGTTTTGGTCGGCCAGCGAGACTTCAATCGCAAGCGGTGTCAGCAAATTGCGTATGTCATGGGCAACCGAGGCCGCGAGAAGACCGACTGCCGAGAGCTTTTCAGTCTCGAACAACTGCTGCTGGGTCAAAGAAAGCGTGTTCTCGGCTTTATCCAGCCGCCCCGTGACATTTTTCAGCGCGGAGGCCAACTGCCGAGACTGTTCTTTGAGCTGGGTGGCCTGAGCACGGACTTTGTCTTCCATGCTGCGGGTGCGCGTGATGTCCAGAAAAGTCCAGAGTCGCCCCATTATCATGCCGTTGTCGTCAACGACTGGGGCCGTATAGCGTCGCAGCAAGCGAGGCTTGGGAGCAATCAGCTCGACTTCATCTTCTAAAACGCGCTGAGGATCGGCATAGACTGTTTCAAGCGTTTGAATAAATCCGTTCGCATCTTTGAGGCGTGGGGCAAGCTGGGTGCGGACATAATCCGGCTGGGAGTTCAGCGTTTCCAAGCTTTCCAGCCCGAACATCTCGCAGAAGCGCCGGTTGCAGAGGCGGTCCAGACGTGTTGAATCTGAGAGCAGTACGCCGTAATCCGAGGCTCGGAGCAGCGCCCGGAGCAGCAAAAGCTCATCGTTTTCCGTCATGATAGCAGCTATTATAGCACAACTGGCCTGCTTCCGAAGAAGCAGGCCAGAGAGTTAAAGGAGCATTTTCCCGAACATTAAGCAGCGTTTGGCCGATAGACAAACCCGGCAGGGCCGGAGATGGCGGGTGTGACTCCGCCCGTCGCCGGCAGCAGCCCGGTGGCGACCTTGCCGCCTTGATTCAAGACCTGATCGGCTGTCAGCGGCATATCGCCGCCGGTGACGCCCAACAGGTTCGAATCAGTTGCCAGCGGCGCTGTTTGGATTGTCGTGCCGTTGAGGCTGTTCAGCGCATAGGCAAGGCTTGCGGCGTGGCGTGCTTCGACACCCAGGAACGAGGCTGCCGGGGCCAGGAACGGTGACTGGATCGCAAGCAGCCCGGAGCCGCCAAGATAGGCGGAAACGCCGATGGTCTCTGCCGTGTAGATCCCCATCACTGCTCCAGTCCGATCCAGGTTGTTGATGCCATAGTCGAACAGGTAATTCGTAGCGTTCAGGAACGGGTTAGCTGTCGTGCTTCCGTAGAGTGTTTGAGCGAGAATATCCCGCTGCTGCGACTCTGTCGCATAGAATCCGGTGACCAGCAGGACATCCAGGCTACTCGTGCTCAGGCCCAGACCGTTGATCGGGTTGCCGAACATATCCGTGCCGCCGGTAGTCAGGCGGGCGATGGTTTGACGGTACCGCTCAGCCTCGATAGTCTCGACAGCCAGTGCGAAGTTGACGATCTGAACGTCGGTGCTGGCAGTGGTGAATTTCGTCGACGTGTTAGGGATCTGGACGGTGTTCGCGTCGGTGTTCGCCGGAGGCGTGGTGAAGTAGAACGTCACATGCGTGGTGGGCGTCGCCGCCTGAGCACTGCGGGCGGACATCAGGCCTGCAGCCGCCACTCCTGCCGCAGCCAAAGCCGCGCCGGTAAGAATTTTATCACTCATGAAAAGATTGCCTTTCTAAAGGACAGATTACATAACGAAGAATGGCTTGATAGCTGCCAGAACCTGGGTCGGCGTCTTGGCGAATTCAGCCGTGCCGGGAAGGACGGAGATCCCGGTCGTGACTGCATTGGCAAGCGGCTGGACGCCGCCGAAGGCACCGGACGGGCCGGGAGCCGCCGTGGCATTGGCGCTGATATTACCAAGTGTCAAGTTGATGACCGCAGAGTGACGGGATTCAGTAGAGTAGATCGTCGAAGCCGCCTGCACCAGTGTCTGATTGGTTAGGAAGCCCGCCGCACCCAGGTAGGCCGAGACGCCGGTCTCTTCCGCCGTCAGAATGACGCCTAGTATCGCCTGCATTGTCGCACCGAGGACAAGGCCTGCCGCTACCGCGCTGTAGCCTTTGGGATTCGCTGGAACAGGCGTACCGCCCTGGGTCGGAATAAAGGCCCGCAGGAAATCGCGATGTGCGGCTTCCACGTAGGCATACTGCTGTAGATACAGAAAGCCTGCCGCTGCTTCCTGGCTGGTCAGGCTGCCGGGGGAAACTGCCAGCGAATAGGAACTCGCATTGCCTGCGGGAAGGGCGGTCGCAATCGGCAGGCCCGCGGCGATGTTCAAAGCCTGGCGGTACAAGTCCGCTTCGAGTGTTTCCAGTGTCAGCGCGTAATTCAGAACAACCACGTTTTCATTTGCACCGGGGATGCCGGGAAAGTTCTTCTGGTCGGCGAAGCTGGTCAGCCCGGTGCCGGGCGTCGTGCTGCCGCCGCCGTTGCTGCCGCCGCCGCAGCCGGCGATCAGTGCGGCGGCGGCTGTGCCGAGCCCGACTGCGGTCATGCGGGCCAGGAATGTACGCCGGCTGACAGCATCATGCAGAAATTCGTTGTCGTGCAGGAAGTCATTGGACATGGTCTCAGTCTCTTTTCTAAGTGCGTGGCGTTCCTGGAAGGCAGGAACTGAGGCCCGTCGCTTGTGGGGCGGCGGAGTATTTGCTTGCAGGGAAAAATGCGAAGAAGTAAAACTTGGGGAAGCTATTCTTTGATCTGTCGACCCAATGCTTTGGGATCGAAATAGGCTGACGAGCGTGTCACCTGATCGCTGTCGATCTCGAGAATCGTGACACCTGAATACTTGAACGGCTGACCTTCAAAGCTGGTGCCTTCAGTCTGCCATTCCAAGGCCGCGCTGCCGTCCCCGGCGATGACACTGCGGAACGTGGACTTGGCGGTGTCGAACGTGCCCCGGTACTCGTTCCAGAACTGACGTGCGCCGTCCTGCCCGTGAAACTGGTCCGGTGCGATGACATTGCCGACGCTGGCAGCTTCAGCGTACAGAGATGCCAGTGGCTCAGCGTCCCTGGTCTCTTCCAGCGTTCTAAGTGCCTCGATAAATTGCTTTGCTACCTCTCCAGACATAATGGCCCCTTTCAGCATTCTGTTATACGTAAAATAAAGTTCTCTCAAACCTATTTCTTGACATACATTTGTCGTATTGATTCAGTAATTTCCATCAATAAACAGACACACAAAAACGCCCGGCTTACTCTTTAGAAGTAAGCCGAGCGTTTTTTAGGGTCGGTGAAGCTCAGACGAAGACGAAGCCATTAGGGCCGGAGATCGGATTGATCTTGCCGTCGCCTGCGACTGTCGTATCCGCTGCGACGGTGCCGCCCAAATACAGAATTTGATCGGGAGCCAGCGGAATGTCGATCCCTTTGCTGCCCGGTACTGCACCGGCATCTGTTGCTAACGGCGCGGTTGCAAGCTTGGGAGTCTCGTTGAAGAGCGAGCTGTTCAGCAGCGCCGCGACCGCCGTAGTGTGGCGGGCTTCCGTGCCTAAAATGCTGGCTGCGACACCCAGATACGCGCCGCCGGGAGTCAGTCCGCCAGGACCAGCACCGCCGAGATACGCGGAAACGCCGGTCTGCTCAGCGGCGTAGACAAGCTGGATTGTCTGAAGGCGGGTACGCGGTGCGGTGCCGAACTGGTTGGTGTCGGCAAAGCCGAAGTCGAACTTCGCACCGGCAGACGCCGCCCAGTTGCCGCCGAGAGCGGTTGTCAGGAATGCCTGATGGTCGGCTTCGATTGCGCCGAATGTGGTCAAATACTGGACATCGAGCTCAGACGTCGCCAGGCCCAGACCGGTAATTGTCTGGCCGAGGCTGTCCGTGCCGCCGGTGGTCAGGCGAGCAAGCGCGTCTTTGTAAAGCTGCGCTTCGAGTGTTTCTAGAGCCAGCGCAAAGTTCAGGACTTTGATGTCCGGGCTGGGAGCGCTGGTGAGTGCAGAAAACGGGCCCGTCGGGATCGCGACTGCGGTGGTGCCGGCGGTATTAGGATTTGCGGTGAAATAAAGTGTCACATGCGTTGGCATGATAAAAGGTACCTTTCGTAAGTCGACAGCATCTTATGCAATCACTACATAATAAAGAACGGCTTGACAGCGGCCAGCACGGCTTTCGGGGTCTGAGCAAACTCAAACTCGCCGGGGACAACGCCAGGGGCAGGCTGTGCGCCGCCGGCAGCGCCGGTGGGGCCGGTGGGCAGGCCGAGGACGTAGTTGACGCCTGCAGAGTGCCGGGCTTCAGTCGTATAGATGCTGGCAGCGATCTGAACCAGAGTCGCATCTGTCAGGAACCCGGCAGCGCCCAAGTACGCGGTGACACCGGTCTCTTCAACGGTGCGAATCAAGGTCATGATCGTTCCGAGGTCAGTGCCTGCGGCTAGGCCGATATTGTAACCTTTGGGGTTGGCGGGGACTGGAGTCCCGCCTTTCGATGCTATGGCGGCCCGCAGGAAATCGCGGTGGGCGGCTTCGACGCCTGCATACTGCTGAAGATACAGGAAAGCGACAGGAGCCAGAGCCGGGCTCAGGGAGCCGTTGCCGACAGCCTGAGAATAGGAGCTGACATCAGCCGGCAGGGCAGTCGCAATCGGCAGGCCGGCGGCGATGTTCAAAGCCTGGCGGTACAAGTCTGCTTCCAGAGTTTCCAGTGTCAGCGCGTAATTCAGAACAACCACGTTTTCATTTGCACCGGGGATGCCGGGAAAGTTCTTCTGGTCGGCGAAGCTGGTCAGCCCGGTGCCGGGCGTCGTGCTGCCGCCACCATTGCTGCCACCGCAGCCGCCGATCAGCGCTGCGGCGGCTGTGCCGAGCCCTGCCGCGGTCATGCGGGCCAGGAACGTGCGCCGGCTGACGGCATCACGCAAAAAGTCGGGGGAATCGATCATGATGAAGACCCTTTCTGCAACCTTGCCACAATGGGCAAATCAAATAACAGCCTAGTATACATTCTCTGTCTGATTTTTTCCCGCTGCTAGGTTGATCTTAGGTTACAATCGTACAAAACTTAGAAATAAGTGCAATCTAAGCGAGAATCATCACTGGAAGCGGGGAATAGCAGGAAGTATTTTTTGCTGTCTGCCTGGTTTTCCCCTAAATTCCGCTGGGTAAAACGTCCGCACGAAAATCGAGAAAAGGAACCCCAAGGATGGCACGACTTGATGGCAAAAAAGTGGCGATTTTAGTCGCGAATGGATTTGAGCAGATCGAGCTGACCGAACCACGCCAGGCCCTCGACACGGCAGGTGCAGTGACGGTTCTGATTTCTCCGGTGGCCGGTCAGGTGCAAGGCATGAACCATGATCAGTTCGGCGATAAGCTGCCGGTGGACCTTGCACTCAGCGAAGCCCGAGCTGCCGATTATGATGCCCTGCTGCTGCCGGGCGGAGTCGCGAACCCGGACACGCTGAGGACGCTTCCCGAAGCAGTCCGATTTGTTAAAGCGTTCTTCGAGGCGGAAAAGCCGGTCGCTTAT
>JBPBQB010000124.1:0-13840 GCA_050954545.1 Janthinobacterium lividum
CCATGAGCCACTAATTCCCCGCGATCAGGGACACGGATGTCGACATAGACACTGCCCTGAGCAAGACGTGTCCCCGGCGACACGAAAAACAAACGCCGAAGCTCGTCTTTGTGCCAATCGGGAAGCAGTTCACGGACTGCTTTCAGCTCCGTACCTTCGATCAGGTCCCCGCCGGGCTTAAATACGCCCTGCTGTCCGGTATGGCTGTCGGAGTGCAGGACAGCGTCATTCAGCGCATCTTCTTCGTGTGCTTCGGCCCGAGCCGCTTTTTCCATTTTCGCTGTATGCTCGTAAGCATGTTTAGTTGTGTGATCTTGAGACATAATCTTCCTCCGTCGCTACGTAAAAGATTTACCCGAGGGCGGGACGTGGTAAACGACTCAGTGTGCCTGCTTTTCTTCCGCCAGTAGCGCGTCAAGCGTCCTGGAAAGCTCCGATTCAACATTCTCAGAATAACCATCCGTGACTGCACGAACTCTGCCGTGAGTGTCAATGACAATTAGCAAGGGAATTGTCTGAGCGCCGTAAAGGGCGCCGACATGCTGATCGGCATCGCTGAGCATTGAAAATGTCAGATTGTTTTTTCGGGCAAACTGGGTGATGACTTTAGGAGTGTCGTTGGAATTGACACCGTAGAACGCAACTTTGCCCTGGTAATAATGGGAAAGGTCTTCCAGGTGCGGCAGTTCTGCGCGGCAGGGACCGCACCAAGTCGCCCAGAAGTCTAAAACGACCGGCTGCGCTCTGGTTTCATCCTGAAGTGTGACTAGCTTGCCCGTTGCCGCATCCGCAATAGCGAACGGCGGCGCGGCTTTCGCGGAGGCTGCTTCAATCAAACCCGGCGTGGCCTCGTCCGCAATTTTGGAACGCTGGACACTGGTAAAAAGTATCGCGAAGGCGGAGACGACCAGCAGAACAGCTAAAAGAAGTTTTGTACGCTCCTCCATAAATGCTTATTTTCCTATACTCTTGTCACAGGTGCTTAAGAACACTTCGCTTCAGCCCGGCGGCGCGTGTCTTCGATTGTCTGTTCTGTGACTGCTCTCTCAAAGCTGCGATACCCAGCGAGATGGAACCCGTGTTTTTTTGCCAGCCGCGCCGTTTCTTCGGCCTGTGCAATGGAGACTTCTTTGCCAAGTGTGAAAGACTCGTAGCGGCTGTCCAGCGCCAGCATGATAGTCTCTGACATGCAGGCATAGGCAGTCTTCGGTGGAAACCCGAACGTGAAGTGGAAATCGGTGTCTGCACCGGGAACAGCGACAACCCCACCTTCGATGACAAGCACGTCATCACGCTCTTTCGCGACCCGCACGGAAACATCACGGGGCCGGGCGACATCGCAGACCACGCTTCCGGGCTTCAGGTCTTCCGGCTCGATCACGGCGTCCCGAGCACTGGTCACAGTAATGACCATATCGGCAT
The DNA here is from genome assembly GCA_050954545.1 of Janthinobacterium lividum. Classification (GTDB taxonomy): domain Bacteria; phylum Armatimonadota; class Armatimonadia; order Armatimonadales; family Capsulimonadaceae; genus JANXMY01. The sequence goes on from JBPBQB010000124.1 coordinate 1,423, forward strand.
CGCGCAGGCCCAAATGAACATCATCGTAGAGGCGAACACATGCGCCGGACAGCTCCTGGCCGACGGCTTCCAGGCGTGTCAGGTCGCGCCCGATCAGCGCGATCTCCGCACACTGGGGAGCCAGCATTTGGGCGCAGGTCCTGCCGATAGATCCCGTCGCACCCACCACGGCGACTTTGGCATTTTCGATATTGATCCCCATGCGCTTCGCCGCGTCGAGGCCGCCTTCCACCGCAGTCGCGACAGTGTAGGAATTGCCGGTAGTCACGGCAATATCCAAGCTTTTTGCGACTGTGATTCCACCGTCACCGACCACTGACGTAAACGCGCCCAGCCCGATGATCTTTGCACCCAGCGACTCGGCGAGCTTACCGCACTGAATCAAGCGCTTATACACAAATTCCTGCGGCAGTGTCAGAAGCTGTTTTGGTGTCAGCGGACAGCCGATAAACCAGCCTTCCGCCTCAGCTCCTGTCGCCGACTTAATGCCCGTGATATGAGACATGACCATCGGGGACTTGAACTGGATCCCCCACTCTACCGCCGGCTCCGGCAAGTATTTGGCAGCCCGATAGATGCCGCCTTTCTTCGCCACGTCCCGACGTGCATCCAGCGGGTGAATAATAAAAGCAAATTTTTCCAAGTGTGATCCTTCGGTGAGACGAAACTTAATGCGATGCGGCTGGTATCAAGACAAATCCGCGCCGGATGCCGTTATGAATTCCGTTTCCAGCAATCCAGCCCTGGTTATTAATCACCAGCGCGTTCTGCAGCTTCCAGCCGGAGTGCGCTGAAACGAGAGTGTTCAATTCATAGACTTTGCCGTTCTGCCAGAGCAATGCGGCTTCATCGGTCTTGTAATAGGCATTGCCCACCACTTGCCCTTTGTCGTTCAGCCCCGAGGCTTTGCTGTCGTGCAGGCGCGGGATCGAGCCGAGGCCGCGCATTTTGCCGTTCTGCCAGAGAAACGCTTGATAATGAAACGTCAGCCCGTGCCCGGTCGTTCCCCCGGAAACGCCGACCCAGCCTGCGATCTGGCCTTTATTGTTGATCCCTCGCGCGATGCTGTCCGTATAGCCCGGCAGTATGCCCAAGTCTCTGGCCTTGCCTGCCGCGTTCCAGAGCAGCGCGTGGGTGCTGGTTTTACCTGTGCCAACGCGGTTTGCTTTGCCTGCTGCTTCTCCTGCATCATTAATCGCTCCAGCATCGGCGGCAGTAAAGCCCGGTGGTGGTGCAAGACGCCGCAGCTTCCCCGCGCTCCAGAGGAATGCCTGATTATTCGAGATACCGACCGCCTGCCCTTTAGAATTGACCGCCTCAGCTTCACTCAGCGAGTACCCTTGCTGCCTTGCCGGAAAGCCGTTCAGCAGCCGCACCTTTCCAGTCAGCGTGAACAACGCTGCCGCGAACTTCGATTTCAGCGGGTCCGGGCTGTACGCGCCAGCCATCTGCTCCGCATTGTTGACGGCGACAACAAACGCATGAGTGCCGTCGAGACCGGGCACAGGCCGCATCTTCCCATTCTGCCAGACAAAGACATCGGTCAGAAACTCAGGTCCTTTGCCATGCTTCGCCGTATCCGCCCCGCCGATGATCTGTCCTTTGTTGTTCATTCCCGTCGCATCAGATTCCTGCCCGCCCAGTGAGCCGAGATCGGTCACGGTGTAACGCGGTGGGGCCTGAGCAAGCAGCGGTTGATTGCACACCCATAAGAACGGCAAGCAAAAAGCGACCAATGAAGGCCGCTTGAAACACTGGACATCAGAAGAAAACACGCAGAAGACCTAGCCTTTTTGAAATTGCGGAAGCTGATCGATCCGATCAATTGGCGTAATTGTCCTGTGGACGCGATTGCCGTAAATATCCCGGACAATCACATCATCCGTCAGTTCTACACCGTGGTGAGACTGTATTTGGGAAGACAGTGCAGCCCGTAAAGAATTAAACAGTTTTGCTCGACGTCGCGCAAGTGTTCGTTCACGCAATCTGAGATGAGACAATTTGGTGTGCTTGCTGTAAATCACAGAAATGACCAAGCGCCGCGAGGCATATCCGACCACTTTTTGCACATGCTTAGGTTTCTTGCTGAGGCCGCTTACTCTAAGTTTCTGAATTGTATTAACGCTCATTTTAACCAACCAGACGTTTGAAAAATCGCATCTATTGCGATTTGGATGGAAAGAAAATCGCGAATGCTCCAATAAGTCTTAAGTTGTATGTTACCCGTAACAACCTTGTTTTCAGATGCTATCTGTTGAAGCAGCACCGGTACTTGTTTTTTAGCAGCGACATATTGCGAATAAGATCTGGCCCAGAGTTCTTGGGTGTCCAGCAAGTAATTGATCATTTGATAGGCTGAGCTTCCCTCAATTTCATCATCGCGCAGACCAAATAGCCTGCCGATATTCTGACTCGCCCCGACGACGTTGAGCCAGCGGCTGAATAAAGCATCCTTCTTGAAATTACGCAGCCCAAGAGAAGCTTTCGGAATGGCCTGCCATTCTATGTAATGACCGACCTCATGAAGCAATGACAATTCAGGATGGCTGCCATTTGGATTGAGGTAAATCGTATATGGCCCCGTGCCGGTGTGAGCATCAAAAACACCCCCTGACACCAAAGCATTCATTACAACAGCAACTGGCTTTAAGTTTGATGCCGTGTGAATATCGTCAATCACTTCCAGCACTTTTCGGAGCCGAGTTGACAAAGGGTGCCTCGGAATCCGAACAGCCTTCGACAGTTTTGTCAGCGAAATGCTTTTTGCTTTTGGGCGTGTCATGATTAAAAAATCGGCGTCAGCAGAAATGCCCTCGTTTTGCCACCAATTTCATCATGACCGACAATCTGGCCTTTGACCAGGCGGGACACCTAAATTTGTGACAGTCGAGAGAGTTCCCCTTGCTTTTTAGCACAAAATTTGCTATCATAGAAAGCAGACAAGCCCATTATAGCAGATAACAGGCGGAGTAGTAACGGGGCGGTCGTAGCTCAGACATACCTCCCACAAAATCAGTTGCGGGATAAAGGACGGAGATAACTGTATGGAATCACTGCGAATTGTGATTGCGGATGATGAGCCGATTATTCGGCTGGACCTGCGGAAGACGCTGGAAAACATGGGGCACCAGGTCGTCGGCGAAGCGGGCGACGGAGCCAAAGCGGTCGAGATCGCGCGGGAGCTCAAGCCGGACATCATCATTCTGGACATCAAAATGCCCGAGATGGACGGCATTGAAGCCGCTAAAGTCATCACGACTGAAGGTGTCGCGCCGGTCCTGCTGCTGACGGCGTACTCCCAGAAAGATCTGGTCGACCGGGCCAAAGATGCGGGTGTCTTTGCCTACCTGGTCAAGCCGTTCAAAGAGGCAGACTTGCTGCCGGCAATGGAGATCGCGATCTCGCGCTACGAAGAGTTTGTCGAACTTGAAAACGAAGTCACCGACCTCGAAAACAAACTGGACACCCGCAAGGCCGTCGACCGGGCCAAAGGCATTCTTATGGACCAATACGGCCTGAAAGAGCAGGAAGCGTTCCGGCGCATCCAGGTTCAAAGCATGAACACCCGAAAGTCCATGCGCGAGATCGCCGAAGCGATCATCATCGCCCATAATGTCTGAAACTTTGTTTGAAGTCAAGAGAAGCCGTCGGAACGTCCCCAAAGTCGTCCGGCGGCTTCTGCTGCTTGCGGCATTTCTTTATCTTTTGCCCCTGGTCGTACTCGGCGTGTTTCAAAAGTTTTTGGTGTTCAACGCAGCGGCGTCACGCCATGGACCAGCAAAAACGCCCGAAGGTGTGCGGCTTCTTCGGCTCCGTACAAATGCCGGAGACACGGCTGTCGCCTATTACGGCCATGCGCTACGGGCTGATGGAACGCCCGATCAGGGCTATGGCCGCCGCCCTACCCTGCTGTTCTTTGACGGCAAAGGGGCTTCCCTGGCGGGCGAACGTGACCTGTTTCAATCGTTTCGACGCCTAGACACCAATGTCTTGATGCCGGATTATGTCGGCTTTGGTCAAAGCTTAGGCCAGGAATCTGAGACTAACTGCTTTGCGACAGCCCAGTCCGCTTATCGCTTTCTGCGGCTTCAGCCTGATATAGACCAGAAACAACTGGTGATCGCCGGGTATTCACTCGGATCCGGCGTCGCTATCGATCTCACCGCACGAGAGATGAAAGCTAAACAGCCCGTGGCTGGGCTGGCGATCTTTGCGGCGTACACCAGCATGGCGGCGATGGCACATCAAGAGTATCCGATCTACCCGATCTGGCTGCTGCGAATGGTGCTTAAATATCCGTTTGCCAGCGACACAAAAATGAGCCATGTCACCTGCCCAGTGCTTCTCGTCCATAGCCGGGCGGATAGATTGATTCCCTATTGGATGTCGGACAAGCTGACCGCCCTCTGCCGGGGGCCGGTGACGCGCTTGACAATCACTCATGCGAATCATGCTGAGTATTTTTCCTCTGTCGAGACCACTGTCTTTCCCGCACTCCGTAAGTTTTTAGAGAGCATTCATGAAACACAAACCCACTGAAATCCCGCCGAAGATCGGCTTCGCTCGGCGCAGCTTATTTATGAAGAGCCACGCGAAAGCGCTGCGGCATCAAGAGACGCAGACCACGCGGCTGCATCATGCCCTGAAAGCACGGACGGCAGAGCTCAAGGTGGCGGCGGCGAAGATCGAAAAAATGGAGAGGGCACATGACGACCGCAACGCCGAGGGCGAAGCCCTGCGTCGGATCGGCGAGGCCATGGGATCCCTCTTTGACCTTGAAGAGATGCTGAAAGCAGTCGCAGGCGTAGCCGTTCAGGTCACCGGCACGGACTCGTCGCAGGTCTATCTCTTCAACGACGCTCACGATACGCTTGTTCTGCGGGCCGTCACCGATGGCTCCGGGGAAGTCATCGGCAAGCTGCGACTGAAGATTGGGGAAGGAATCACCGGATGGGTCGCTCTGCACAAAGAAGCGGTCGCGCTCGGCCATGATGCCCACCACGATTCCCGCTTCAAGTTCGTGCCGGAGCTTCAGGAAGACAAATACAAAAGTATGCTCAGTGTGCCTTTGATCTACCGGGGCGAAGTGCTGGGAGTCATTAATGTCCGCACCGAGAACGATCACCAGTACACGCAGACACAGGTGCGGCTGCTTCAGTCTATCGCTTCCCAAATCTCAGGCGCGGTTGAAAACTCACGGCAGTACCGCAAATTAGAAAAACGGGCGTCCCAGCTATCGACGCTGTCGGAAGTCAGTAAAACGATCACCAGCGATCTGTATTTAGAGGAAATCTTGCAGCTCATTGTTGCAGCCACCGCCGACTCGATGTCGTTCAAAATCTGTTCGCTCATGCTGCTGGACGAAGACAAACAGGAGCTGGTCATCAAAGCGACTCAGAGCAAGAGCCGGGAATACACGAAGAAACCGAATATCAAAATCGGGGAAAGTGTCGCCGGGCGAGCACTTGCGGAAGGCCGCACGATCACGGTCTACGACCTGAAGCACTCGACCGAGTATGCAACTCCCGATTTAGCCCGGCGCGAAGGTCTGTCGTCAATGGCGTCTGTCCCGCTGCTGGTCAAGAACAAAAAAATCGGTGTCCTAAACTGCTATACGGAAAAGCCGCATCACTTCTCAGATGACGAAATCTCCGTTCTGTCGGCGCTCGGCAACCACGCCGCCATCGCCATTGAACACGCGAAGCTGATGGTCAAATCGGCGATCATTCAGGAGATGCACCATCGGGTCAAGAACAACTTGCAGCAGGTCGCGTCGCTGCTCCGGCTTCAGATGCACTATGTCGGGCAGCGCAGTGTCGAGCAGGTGCTGACTGAGTCCCTCAACCGCATCCTCGCCATCGCGTCTGTGCATGAGCTTTTGGCGCGGGAAGATTTAGACATCATCAGTGTCAAAAAAGTCGCCGAGCAGATTTTGCAGGCCACCGCTCAGGGCATACTCGCCCCGAACAAGCACATCGCCATGAAGATCGAAGGCCCGGATATTCTGCTGCCTTCCGCTCAAGCCACTTCCGTCGCGCTCATCTTAAATGAGCTGGTCCAGAACGCCGTCGAGCACGGTTTCGGCGAAGGCATGGACGACGGCGACATCCTCATTTCGCTCGGGGAAGAGCCGAAGTTTATCACCCTGGATGTCTCCAACAACGGAACGCTGCTTCCCGAAGGCTTCGACATCCGCAAGACAGATTCGCTGGGTTTACAGATTGTCGAGTCACTGGTGCGAGGCGATTTGCAAGGCCGCTTCACGCTCACAAACGAAGGCGCTCGCACCGTGTCCAGCGTCATCTTCGCGAAATAGATCTGCTTAATGAACCAGAAAGCCATTATTGCTAGACTAATCGTAGAGCTTAATAAGGTTCTGACACGCCAAGCCATGTTCCTGGGGGAAATCACGGTGGCATCAGCAATAAGTTTTGGTGGAGGCATCTACTGTGCCTGCGCTGCTCTTGACATTACCCTCACGACAGAGCTTCGTAGCGAGGCGACAAATAGCTGTGGATGGCAATTCAGCCCGACTGGTAGTGTCGACCATATGCGAGAGCAAGGTTTGACCGAGGAACAGATTGTACATGAACTGGTGCTGATTGAGATTAAAATGCTGGAAATTGTTGCGGCAGGCTTGTAAGATACGGCGTAACCGCTTCCGTCATTAAAACCGGCACTGGAAGTGCCGGTCTAGTATCGAATGAAAGTATGCCTGCGGCATTACTGCGTATCGAGGCGACTACAGATTGGCTTGCGTGAAAACGCTCCGCAGTGTCGGAGACACTTTCACGTAAGAGTAGACCGGCACTTCCAGTGCCGGTTCTGAAAGCTTTCAGCAGAAGTTCTGGAAGAAGGAAAACTTAATGAGCAGCATTCACAGACGAGTGATGACAGTCCTATTATTTGCGGCGATAATCGTGTCAGGCAGCAAAGTTGAGGCACAAAGTACACCGCCCGCGCAGATCGACCGGACTACCCCCCATGCCCAGAACGGACTGACGCTTCTCGCGGTGACACGCGGCGATGCACAGGGACAGTATCTATTTCCCGTCCCGCAAAACCTTAGCTTCCTGACAGGGCCGCGCAGCAATGGTCCGCCGGGGGGAATTGGGCTATGGGTGCGCGGAATAAAGCCACCCGCGCCCATGGTGCAAAAAGGGAAAAGGCCCGTGTACCAGATGCCTTTCTACCAAAACCCAACAGCCTCTGCGACTGCGCTTAACGGCGACTTCATCCCTGTGCAGATCGAGCCTGTGTCCTCGTTCAATGAGAATCCCCAGGGCGGGCAGCCTGCACCGCTGTTTCTGATCACACTGCCGGGCGGTTATCCCGGCGGCTACCCGGCAATCGATCTCTCGATGAACAGTTCACCAGGCCATTCTGCCCGGTGGCGGCTGATTCGGCTGACTTCGTCCTACCATGCCATCGCGCCGCCGGTCGCTGTCCATAGCAGCTTTGCCGGATCGGGAGTCAAACTCACGGTACAGGCCTGGCGAGACAACGCGCAGGGGACGCCCCGGCCCGGCTTCGGCCAATACCAGGGAGGGATGCAGGGTGTCCATTACGCGATGACGGCGCAGATTCCGGCAGGATCAAAGTGGATCGTGCGGATTTTCAAGAAGCAGCTTGAGTGGGAAGCCGTTCGCCCAGGAGAGCTGGAGGCGCTCATGTCCCATTACGGACCACGCGGGCGGCAGTTTCCGCGTCAGGCACTCTGGGGCACTGAGTTCGGCCAAGCCTCGAACTTTCCGTCACAGGACATAGTGCCGACTCCCTACGGCAAACACAACCACTACCTGCCGCTCTCGGGTGAGCTGGTGCAGATGGCGACCGCAACGGAAAACCTGACCTTTCACAACCTCAACATCCGCCAAAGTGCGCCGCCCCCACAATATGGGAGTATACGAAACAGCTACAAGCCGCCGCCTGCTTACGAAATCAGCACGCCGCCTCAAAAACAAGTAACGCCCAGCGGTATTTCAGTCTCTATTCTGCCGCTTTCGGCACTAGGTTCGCAGTATTCTCAGTTCGGGTATTACGGTTCGCCGGATACCATACGGATGCTGCTTCGATTCGGGCAGGCTGTTCCGGGGTCAGCTCCGTTCCAGCAAACCCCGCTGATCCTGCCGAAATCCCCTCTTTACAAACGGTATCATAAACCGGTGACATATCTGTTGCAGACACCGAAGCCCTACACTCTGGAGCCATCCTTTGGCGGGTTTCCTTCGCAGGGTCAGGGCGCACCCACGCAGATGATGGTCAGCCTGCGTCTGCCGCCCGTTCAGCCGATCCGTAAAACGCTACGGACCGGGCAGGTGATTTACCGGATGCCTCCAAACGTCGTTCCTAAACATCTGAACAGCTTGACTTTGAATGTAGTACAGAGCGCTGAGCTGAGATCGATCCCAATCAGCTTTGTCGTCGCAATTGGTAACCAGGCACCCGGTCAGGCTGTTGGGCGGCCTTTTGGTCGCTAGAGTGACAACACAGAATCTGGGATCATAATTTTTCACGTCACATGAGGCCCCGAACCCATTCCAGAATCGACCGAGCCGCTTCCAGATGGCGTTGAGCGGTTTCGCGATCGTAAAGGTGCGCGGGAACGCCTTCGGCGGACTCGACGGAGCGGGTAGTCAGAAAGTCGGCGTTCAGCTCGGCAGCGGCATTCATAATCTCTAAGGGAGCCTGTAGAGCATTGGCACTCTGGATAATGTTATGGCCGCGCGGGTTCTTTTGCAGACGGACAATGCTGGCGGCCCGGAGGGACTTTTCGGCACACTGCTGGCCGAAAAAGACAGCGGCGTAGCAAATTCCAGCATCGAACAGCGTGTTGGCCGTCGCGAAGTCTGATTTAGCCTGTGTCCAGTTGTTCTGGGCATTAGGACGTTCGATCAGCCAGGAGTCGCGGTCTTGATGCTCATCACGGTCTTTTTCTTCAGGCATAAATGAAAGTTAGCGAAATCAAGCCAAATTTCCTGCTTGTCGGTTTCGGAGCCCCAGATACAGGTACAATAGCACTACTGCCCGGCATTGCTGCTCTGGAAGGAACCTGTCCGTTGCGCGTCTCCATTTTGCGTTCGCATCTTCTCTTATCACTCACGCTGGCGGCTCTGGCCGCGCTGTCTCCACACAAAGCCCAAGGTCAAACAGTGACTACACCGACCTCGACGGCAACGGGTGTCGGCTTGGGAACAATCACCGAATACACGCTGGCGAATGGCCTGCAAGTGTTGATCGCGCCGTCCGACGCCGCCGACTTGGTGACGATGGATGTCTGGGTCGGCGCGGGAACCCGGCGCGAGACAGCAGAAAATAATGGCGTCGCGCACTTCATGGAGCATCTGATCTTCAAGGGAACTCCGACACGCAAGCCCGGTGAGATCGATGCGGCCATTGAAAACTTGGGCGGGACACTGAACGCCGCCACTTCTTATGACTGGGCGCATTTTTACGGCACTGTCGACTCGGCAGACACTCCCGCCGCGCTGGCGATTCTCTCGGATGCCCTGATGAACTCGCAGATGCGTCAGGCCGACATCGATGCCGAGAAGCCGGTCATCCTGAGCGAAATGGCCCGTGACACCAGTAGCGCGACGGAACGGGTCAGCCGGGTTTACAATGCGCTGACGTTCCCGGACCATCCTTACGGACGGCCTTTGCTCGGCACCGCGCACCATGTCTCGGACATGTCGCGTCAGACGATTTTAGAGTTCTACCATACCTACTACGCTCCTGCAAACGCGACACTGATTCTGGCAGGAAAGATCACGCCGGAAGCCGGTTTAGCACTGGCCCAAAAAGACTTCGGGGCCTGGCCTGTCCGCGCAGTCCCCAACGATAAAACGCTGCCGGAAGAGCCGCAGACCACTATCCGCGAACAGAATCTTACTGCGCCGGTCAGCCACGGCTTTTTGCAGATCGGCTTCCATGCACCATCGGTGCAGGATAAACCGGATGCATGGATCATGGATGTCCTGATGACTTTGCTTGGGCAGGGCGGCAATAACCGTCTGGAACAGGATTTGGAGCACAAGCAGAAGCTTGTCCGAGCGATCAGCACGAATTATCTGACCCAGCGTGATCCGGGAACCATGAGTGTCGCCGCCGAGTTTGAACCCGGTGACTACGCCGCTGTGCGTACCGCCATTTTAGGGGAGATCTCCGCGCTGCGGGACACGCCGGTTTCGGACGCCGAAATCAATGCCGCCAAGCATACCCTGCTGGCATCGTATCTCTTCGATACTCAGACCAACTCAGGCCGGGCGGATGCGCTCGGGTTTTACAGCCGCATCGACTCCTACAAGTACGACACGGAGTATGTCGGCCACTTCGAGTCTGTCACGCCTACCGAAGTGCAGACAATCGCCCACGAATACTTCAATTTGTCCGCATATACCGTAGTCACGCTTCTGCCGCCCCCCGACCCTATCACTGCCTCACGGCATTAAGAAAGAGTTTCCCCGTGACCAAGCATTTTCGTTTCCCTGCATTCGCCGCAGCCGCGTTGGCTTTTCTGCTTTCGCCCGCCCATGCCGCCGAACCTGCCGCCCCGGTTAAGACGACACTGCTGAACGGCCTGCGGATCATCTGCAAACAGGAGACCAGCACTCCGCTGATCGCGATTGATGTCTTTATCCGGGCGGGTGCGCCCCAGGAGACAGCGTCGACTGCCGGTATCGGCAGCTTTGTCGCTCACGCGCTTCTCGACTCGACGATAACTAAGCCGCCCGCGACCATGACTTCGGAGACTAATGCCCTCGGAGGCAACATTGCGGTGACATGGCACCCCGATTGGACCCAGGTTTCAGCCCTGACTGTCAGCGACAAGTACAAAGATGCCATTTTCCTACTGGCTGACGTTCTGCAAAATGCCGACTTTGACCCTGATGCCGTCGAAGGCACACGCCAGCAGATATTATCAGAGCTGGACAGCCGTGATGCCGACCAGTTCCAAACAGCCTACGGCAACCTGCAAAAGTCGCTGTACGCCGGGACTTCCTACGCCCGCCCGGATGGCGGCACACCGGAGACCATCAGCCGGTTGACCCAAGCCGACCTGCTGCGCTATTACAGCCGCTTCTACGTCCCGAAAAACATCGTCTTTGTCGTTGTTGGCAACATCAAGCCCGAAGACGCCGAACAAGTCATCGCTGAGGACTTAGAAGATTTCCCTCGTCCCGGCCCTGCCACCGCGCCAAACAACGACCCCCTGCCGCCGCTCACCGAAGACCTGCCTGCCACCCGTGTTTACGCGCCTGACATCAGCCAGAACCTAATCATGGCGGGCTACCGCGCCGCACCGATTGCCAGCCCGGATTACTTCCCCCTGCTGGTCGCAAACGCTCTATTCGGCGGCATGAAATCCGGTCGGCTTTTTACCCAGCTTCGTGAGCAGCAGGGCCTCGCCTATGACCTCGGCTCCGTCTACGATCCCCATCTGGCTGCGGCGGCCCTAGCAGGCTATGTCTTCGGAGCACCGACAAAGACCGATCCGATTACCAAAAAAGATGTTCCGAGCGTGGGATTGATCAAGAATGGTATCCTCACCGAAGCCAAGAGCTTGATTACCATGCCCCCCACTCCGGGAGAGCTTGCCAGGGCTCAGCATTTTCTCATCGGCACTTATGCGCTCAGCCATGAGCGGCTTGAAGACCGCGCTTCTCTGCTCGGTGCGGCAGAACTCTCCGCGCCTGATGGCTACAAACTGGACACCGACTACAACAAATACATCAGCGCCGTCACCGCCGCCGACGTCCAGCGCGTTGCCGCCAAGTATTTCGTCCATCCAGTGATTTCGACCGTCGAGCCGGATACCAAAAGCAGCAGTGCCGGAGCAGATACAGGCGGATAAAAGTTCATGGTCAGGATACGTAAAGCCGGACTGCAGGATAGTACAGCAGTTTTTCTTTTAGCCCACGCCTTTGCCACCTCATTCGCTGTTGAGAAGGCAGCATTTGTGTGTGCTTTTGACGAGATCATTTCCCATCCTGACTCCCTACTAGCCGTGGTGGAAGTTGAAGGTGAGGTTGCAGGCTATCTTCTCGGTTTCGATCATCCATCCTTTTTCGCCAATGGGCACGTGGCTTGGGTTGAGGAAATCATGGTCAGCGAGACATTCCGGCGGCAGGGAATCGGACGAAAGTTAATGGAGGCGTTCGAGTTGTGGGCAATCGAGAAGGAAGTGAAAATAGTCGCACTCGCGACCCGTCGCGCCGCAGACTTTTACGGGGCACTCGGATATGAAGAGTCCGCAGCATATTTCCGCAAGCAGTTGTGAGTAATCTGCTGCCGCTGTCCAGCAGATTGTCAAGAAAACACAAGAACGCCCGGCCTACGATATCGCAGGCCGGGCGTTCTTAGAACTATGGATTAGAAGCGGTAGCCGATCTGTGCCCCGAAGCCGTCGGGGTTGACG
>JBPBQB010000175.1:0-13651 GCA_050954545.1 Janthinobacterium lividum
CGTCTTCGGCCCTATGTCAGCGACGGCAATCCCAACACCGTTGCCGTACCCAGCGCAGAAGTTTCGATGATCAACCTCAATCGCCTGAGCGGTTCGCATTTGGTTGTCTACGGTACGGTTTTGAAGAACGCTCCTGCTCTTCTCGCAAGTACCAAGCATCAAACTAAGCGAAGTTAGAGAAGAACATAGTAACATAAGAACATCCCCCGAAAGCTTGCTTCCGGGGGATGTTCTTTTTATTGGTCGTTTTGAGTCGCGAGGCCGTAAGTCGGTGTGATTGCTGTCTCAGTGACGGCGACCGTGTAAGACTGACCACCGGAAACGGAGATATTTGTCGGCGGCACCAGCACGGTGGACGTGCCGGCGGCATTCACCTGAACCGAAAGGTTGCCGGATGTCTGCGGGCTGTAAGCTGTCATCGGGTTCACCGCCGTGTTTGTAGTTCCCGTAATACCGGCAGGCAGGATAGGATACGTAGCACTGGAAAAGACGATTTTGCCGCCGATGAGGATATCGACCGGGCCAGAGTCGGGCGCGGCGTTCAGGATACGAACATTGGCTTCTCCCGACGGTGGATCTGAGTAGGGGGTGGTCAGGTAGTTTGCTGCAGCGCCCTTGTCACCGGCGACTACTGTTTGCAGGAAGCGCGGATCGGCCCGAGCCACCGTCAGCGGTGCGACATCGGCGCGTCCAATCAGATAAGCCGTGTAGAACGAGTTATTGTTGAGCTGAAGCGTTGCATCAGGCGGGACGACGATGCCGGTCGCGACACCGGATACCGTGGTAGTCGCGGCTGTCGAAGTGGTCGTAAAGCTGAAAGTCGAGATACCCTGCTGCACGTAGTTATAGGAGCTGACCTGCCCGAAAGTCAGATCACCTCCGACCGCAGTCTGGTTGATCAAGACACCGGTTGTGCTGCCGTTGACGGAAAGGTCCACGCCGCGAATGCGGGCGGTCGCACTGCTGCTGTTGCTGCCGCACCCGGCGAACAATGTGCCAAGCAGGCCTCCGATCCCCAGCAGGATGGGAGCGGCGATGCCCCGGCGTCGTAATAAATGCATACACTCTTCTCCTCGGGATCAATATCAGGACATTTAGTTCAGGATAGTTTTAGTATAAGAGTGTGGAACCGGCAAAAGGTTTCAGGAGATTTAATGTTTCAGGAGATTTCAGGGCTTGCCGTTAAGATCGGGACGAAGCGGCGGCATCAGCGACCGCGTAGAGCCAGTCCCCGGCCAGCGCCACAGAGACAATCCAGAACGCCGGAGTGAAGTAAGACCTGCCGCTGCTGCCGTGAAGCTGGGTCAGAAGAACGACGCCCAGCAGGAATATCCCGACAAGAACCGCGCCCTTAACTGTCTGCCCCTGGACAATCTGCCCAAGACCGGGGCAAACTGCGGAACCTGCGACTACCAGCCAGCCGCTGCGTTCCCCTTCAGTGCGTTTCACCAGTGATGTGTCAGTGGCGGCATAGGCGACGCCTAGGGTTTCCTGACGCTGCACTTCCGCCCGGCGCAGGACCGCTTTGCCGATCTTAGCTTCCGCTGTCGACCGCCCCGGCTCACTTTCGAGCGCGGCTTGATAAGACTTAAACGCTGCCGCCGAATCCCCGCGACCTTCCTGGATGTCTCCGAGCAGCTCATGCGCCCCGGCATCCGTAGGCCGGTCCGCTAAGAGAGCCTTTACCGCAGCTTCCGCGTCGGACACCAGCCCGCGCCGAAGCTGAATATGAGCCGCGGTCAGCCGCCGTCCGGCTTCTTCTTCAGCGGCGTAGTCACGTTTCGGCCCTGGCATCTTCTTAGGCAGCGCACGGGCAGGGGGAGGCTTGTCGGCAAGGTCCATAGACAGCGCCACTTGCGGCTTGCTTTCCGCAGGCGGCAGACTGCCCGTAGGCAGCTCAGGCGGGGGCGTGTCCATGAGTCTTCTCCGGCTCGTCTACGGCAGCGTCTTCGAGCTCTTCCTCTTCCGAATCTTCGTCCTCGTCCAGCTCGAACTCGTCGTCCATCTCGTCCTCCTCAAACTCGCCGATGCCCATGCCTTCCAGCCGGTCCGGCTCACGCTCCGGCGGCGCTTGTCCGGTCCAGAGTTTTTCCAGGCCATAGAAGCTGCGCTGCTCCTCGGACATCACATGGACAATCGCATCGCCGTAATCGAGCAGTACCCAGGTCGCTTCGCTGTAACCTTCGATTCGCCGCTGCCGGATGCCCTGTTTTTCCATCGACTCCATGACGCCGTCGGCAATGGACCGAATGTGGATATTGGAGGTTCCCGAACAGATGATAAAAAAGTCCGCGATGAGCGTTTTGCCCCGCAGGTCAAGCGCCGTGATATAATTGGCCTTCTTGTCTTCTGCCGCCGCGACAATCGCATCCCGCCGCTCTTCCGATGTCAGTTTACTTTCCTTCAATATCTATTTTCCTTCAAAACGCTTTGCCCCATACTCTTACTGATACTGAAAGTATACCCGACTTGCCGTTAAAAGCTTGTCCACCCGCGCCAGAGAAACGCCAGTCCGAGAGCGGCCATGAAGAGGGCGGAAACGCGTGTCATCGCGACCCGAAAGGGGAGTTTAGTCAGAAGGCCGCCATGAAGCACATTGCCGAACAGCGCCAGCGCCAGCAGGCCGGGAACTGTGCCGAGGCCGAAGCAGAGCATCAGCAGCGCACCGGGAAGCGGACGCAGCGTGAATGTCGCCATCAGTGCGTTGTAGGTCAGGCCGCAGGGCAGAAAGCCGACAAAGACACCGACCGCCAGCGGCTTCAGACCGTGCTTGGATTGCAGCACTCGCAGATAAACGCGCCGCAGCCGCCCGCCGCCCGCTCCGAGGACATCGGGTTCCGGCAGCCGAAGATTCGGAAAGATACCCGCCAGCCCGAGCGCCAGCCCCAGCATGATCAAACCGACCGCCAGGCTGACCATGCCCTGCGCTGACCCCCACCGGTGCCCCAGCGCCCCGATTGTGCCGCCGACCAGCCCCAGCAGGCCCAGCGCCGCCAGCCGTCCCCCATGAAACAGCAGATGCCGCCCGGCCCCTTTGCGCGGAACACCAGCATAAGAGACCACAAAGATGCCGCACATGCCGATGCAGTGGGAAAAGCCGCTTGCCAGACCCATGCCAAGTGCGAGGAAGTAGGCGGAATGGATTAGGATTGTGGGGTTGATAGACATAGTCCTGCCCTGAACGGCAGGGCTTTAGAAGTGCAATTCCCCGCCTTCGCGGGCACCGATCAACATACCGTAATATATCCGGTGCCCGCGAAGGCGGGGAATTGCTTTGTTACAGCACGGGGGTTCAGCCCCGTGAAAATCCTACCCCAGCCGAACAACCTCACGGACACGCGGCTGTTCCTGCTCTTCTTCGACATCTTCCACCTGCGCCGTGCCGTTTTCCGACCAGGCCCGGCGGGCATCCCAGACCCCATGCGCGGCTCCCGCGATCTGCCAGGTTCCCTGCATGGTCAGGCCGTCATCGGAGAGTGTGCCTTCATACGAGACACCGGGCTGGCCGCGACGCCGGTAGGCTTTGGAGAATCGAATCCCGGATCCACTCTGTTCTCCCCGGATATCCGCTTCGCCAAGATTACCATCATCAAGAATGCTGCCCGTGAACCGGCCTTCGCTGTCCGGCTCCGCCACAGTCGCCTCAAAGCGGACAGGTGTCTGCGCGGAAAGTGCGCCTTTGTAGGCATAAGTGCCAAGCCATCCGCCGCCGATTGATGCCGGTCCCTGTTCGCTCATTGTGCCTCTCGTTTATCGGACCGTGACTTATTGAACCGTGATTGGAAAAGACTGCGTTTGATGCGCTTTGCCTTTGTCCGCCCGCACCGTGACCTGCCAGTCCCCCGGCATCGTGAACCGGCCTGACGCCGTATAGACTCCTGCCGCTCCGGCCAGGGCCGTCACCTGATTCCGGCCCATGTCCATCGCCGGCATCGCAAGCCCGACAACCACTTGTGCGCCGGTCACCGGCTTGCCGCCACGGTCTGTGATCTGCACCCGGAACTGAGCCGGGTCCATCTGACGCGGCGCTGCCGGTCTAGCAGATAGCCCGATCCGCCAGTCCGCCGTGCCTGCTGACGGAATTGGAGCTGCTTTGTTCGCGCAGCCCACGCACAAAAGCACGATACCAAGTGCTGCCGATTTGACCAGTTGCAGTCTCATTTCTACAAAGAGTATACCCGGTAAGATTTACCTCATGGCTGCTGAGGCATCGCTTTCATTTCAGCCCGCAGGCGCAGTGCTTCGGGGATACCGGAAACGTCATGTGCCCAGCGCGGCAGGATCAAAACCATGGCGAAGCCTTCCAGATGTCCAAATATACCGACAACAATCGCAGTCCAGAGCCACATACCCGCATACGAAAACCCGAGAATGGCGACACTGGCCGCAAACAGCGATAATCCCCATAGCTTGGAAGAATACGCATGAAAGCTCATCGCCTGATGGAACTTCACCATCGCCACCCCCCAGTTGATCCCGAGCAGAGCCAGCACACTCAGCAGCGGAACCGTGAACGCTGTCAATAAATCCCGGTGCAGAAGCCAAATTGCCAGCGCTACGCAGACATAAAAACTAGTGTCCGCCCAGCTATCGGCAATTCTGAGCCGCGCCGTCACTACTTGAAGCCGCCGGGCAATAACCCCGTCAAAGACATCCGCTAGAAACACAGCCACCAGAATGCCCACAAGCCAGCCGCTGCTCTGCCGGGTCAGTGCCGCCCACAGCAGCACCGGCCCCGCCAAAAAACGCGAGACGACCAGAGCCATTGGAATCTGCCGTAAAGTCATGGATAACCCTATTAACCGTGCATTTTAGCTTTGATGCAAAGAGCAATCGAATCCGCAATACCGTCTAGCTCGGCTTCTGTCAAAATCCCAATCTGCGCGATAAATCTGCCCAATGAAAGTGAACGTAATTGAAAAGCATCCGCAGAAGAAGTTTTGGGCAAGCCGTTTATCATTGATGGTTCCAAGCGGGTCATCCAGGCATACCGGGCATAGACGGTATTCCATTCTGTGATAGGAACCACGATCTTTAGTGGAAGCCGCCCCACCGAATTATCGCTAATCACTACGGCAGGGCGTATCTTGCACAGTTCGGAACCCTGTGTCGGATCGAAATTAACACGCCAGATTTCCCCGCGAACTGGATCAATAATGCGGCTTTACCTCGTTGTACTCATAAAAACCATCATCGATTGCCGAGATCGCCGTCAATTCACGCTGTTCGGGTGGAAGGGCAAGGTCGGCTTCATAAAGCAGTGCGGCATGTGCCGCAGCCTCGGACAAAAGAGGGCTCCGCTCGGCCTCCGGCATAGCAAGAAGTTGCCGCGCGGTTGGATAGGTTTCCAATGGAGCGAAGTTGACACGTAATGTTTCTGCCGCTAATTGCTCCGGTGTTTTGCCTTGACGGCGTGCAGCTTCGAGCAGTACGCTTTCAACTTCCGAGGAAATATCGAATGTGAGTGTCATCGTTTACCCTTCCAAATGTGACGCGACTAATTGAGCGAGCTCGCCGACGGTTTCGGGGTCAAAAGCGAGGCGAGCACCGGCTGCCGCGTAAAGCTCCGGCAGAGGGCGCGTGTTGCCGAGTGCTAGTGCGGCACGGTAACGCTTGACGGCGTCGGCCTGGTCGGTCAGTGCGTTGCGCCAGACTTGCAGCGCTCCGAGCTGAGCCAGGCCGTATTCGACATAATAAAACGGCACGGTGAAGATGTGCAGCTTGCGGTGCCAGCCGCTGACCCGCTCGGCCTCCAGACCCGACCAGTCTACTCCGCCCATGAAGCGGTCCCAGAGGCTGCCCCACTGGGCGTCCATATCGGCAGCGGTGACATTCTCCGGGGCTTCGGCATACACCCAGTGCTGGAACCCGTCGACTACTGCCATATACGGCAGAAACAGGACAATCTTCTCAAGCTGTTCCTGCCGCGCCCGGTCCGCATCTTCAGGAGTATAAAAACCGCCCTGGCTTTGGTCCAAATAGGGCAGAGCCAGAAGCTCCATCGCCATGGATGCCACTTCGTTGAACTCCATCGGTGCGCCCCGGTTCCAAAGCAGCGGCTGCGCGGCGCTGGACGCCAGCCCGTGAAACGCGTGCCCGCCTTCGTGCAGGAGAGTGCGGATATCGCTTTCTGTGCCGACCGCGTTCATAAAGATATAAGGCAGGCCGGTTTTCGGGAAGAACGAGCAGTAGCCGCCAGGCGCTTTGCCCTTGCGCGAGTCTAAATCCAGGAAGCCATGCCGCAGTTTCTCGAAGTCCTGCCCCAAGTCCGGGTCGACTTTGGCAAATATCTGTGCCGTGACCGCTTCCAGCGCGGCGACATCGGCAAATGGGCGCAGCGGGGTCCGGCCTGCCGGGTCGACATTTAGATCCCAGGGCCGCAGCGTGTCGACACCCAATGTCTGGCGGCGCGTTTCCAAGATCTTTTGCGCCAGAGGAACGACTTCTGTTTCGATTGCATTGCCGAATGCCAAACTATCTTCCGGCGTGTAGTCGAAGCGGCGCAAAGCCCGCCACATATAGGCCCGGTAATCCGGAAGTCCTGCATTCTTTGCAAGCTGTCGCCGCAGCGGCAGCATCTTAAGATACAGCGCATCTAAATCCGTGCGCGACTCCAGCCAGCGGTTCTGAACCGCGTGCCAGGCTTCTTCGCGCACGGCTCGGTCCGAATCCAGCCCGTGCTGCTCGGCCTGCGGTAGTGTCATTTCTTCGCCGCCGAGCGAGACTATCATCGGCCCGGTCAGCTTGTCGTAGTCGTTGCCAAGCGTCTGAAGCTGAGCTTGAATGGGGACATTGTCCGCCCGAAACAAATCCGCATCGTTTCGCAGACGCCGCAAAAACTGCTCGTGCTCCGGCAGCGGCGTATAGCCAGGCACTGCCAGCAGTTTGGTCTTGAGGGCCTGCGCGGCGACAGTCCAGTGCGGGACAACATTCTGCACGAAATTTAAATAAACCGCTTCCGCGTTTTTATCTGTCGTATCTTCCGACTTAGCCCGCCCGGCAGTCGCCCCGGCTTCCCCGAGCACTTTTTCCAGGTCGCTCCACCGCATCAGCCAGTCGCCGATGCCGTCCGGCGTGAGTTCTTCCGTGGTCAGCGTCGCGAAATGCGGTGCGACTGTGTTCCAGTCCTGTGGGTTGATCGTATCGAGATTATCTTCCATCTGCTGCTCTTTCTAGTACAGTTGTTTTCTATTTGAGGAACCCCTCCCGTCTCGCTAGGGCTCGTCTCCCTCCCCTGTTAGGGAAGGGCCACAGAGAGAAGGGCAAATGCCGAAAGCGTCCGCCTCTCTTGCTTTATCCGAAAGCCCTTCCCTAACAGGGGAGGGAGACGAGCCCTAGCGAGACGGGAGGGGTTCCTAACGCGCTGGCCCCGTTCCTGAAAAGGGCCGCCCGTCATTCGGGTTCAGCAAGACATGCTTGCCGGGCACATGAACAATGACTGCTGCCAATCCCCCGGATGGATCTGTATCGGGTGCCGCATCGCCCCACGCATCATATTTCCAGGCGATTCCCTGCTTCATCGCATCGCCATAACTGCTAAAGTGCTTTCCGGCAGGCGAAGAGTAATTCGGGTCTCCGGTCACGCCATAATCGACGTATGGATTGACACTGACCAGATGAATACTTGCGTCAGGAGCAAAACTCGATGGCTGACAATTCGGATAGCATTTCGCGAAATCATTCGCTGAACTTCGCGTAGACAGACCGCTTGCTGTCTTGAACTTCGCGGCGCTGACTTCGATCTGCACCACATGGCTGCGCTGAAAGAAAACCGTCAGGTAGTCATGCTTCAATGCCCCTTTACCGCCCTCATAGAACTTAAGCAATCGATGACTAAGCCAGGTGTCAATAACAATGCCGTGTGCCATATGTGTTGTGCTGGGTTTGTGCAGCAAAGTATGGACCGAAGTGCGATCCATGCCAAGCGCGACTGTGCCGATGCGCTGACCGGGAACGATTACGAAGTCACCGGCGAACGCGGTGGAAGTCAGTAGCAGGAGGGCAAATATCAGCAAGAGAGGCAGTCGCCTTGTCATAATGTTCATCCACCGGGCAGAGGACGTGTCAGGACGCCGTCGTTTGTCAAAATCACGGGCTGAATGTCGCCATTTTCGTCAAAGTACATATGGTCGATGCAGACGACGCGGTGATTGGCCTCTGTCTCGGTCAGCGGTGATAAGCGATATACCAATCATCGGTGCCGGGATAGTTCAGCACCGAGTGATGACCCGCGCTTGTGCCGACTGCCGAGTCACTTTCGAGGACGGTTCCGGCGCGGGTGAACGGGCCAAGTGGAGAGTCGGACTTTGCGTAGGCAACAGCGTAGGAAGAGTCGCCCCAGCCGCCTTCGGACCACATGAAGTAGTAGACGCCCTGGCGCTTCAGCATGAACGGACTTTCGACATAGTGGTCGGGAATGATCTCTAAGAAGTCGCCGTCCAGCGTGATCATGTCTTCGTTGAGCTTCACGACAACTGCGTGGAACCAGTCGCCGAAGTAAAGATACGTCTGCCCATCGTCATCTAAGAATGCGTGAGCATCAATCGGCTGTGTGCCGTAGGGATAGGTCGCCACTAACGGCTTTCCGAGGGCATCGGCAAATGGCCCAGCGGGATGGTCAGAGGCGGCGACCCCTAAGCCTGTGCCATCTCCGGCAGAAAAGTAGAAAAAGTAACGCCCGTGGCGCTCGATGATCGACGGTGCCCAACCGCACCGGTTCGTGCTCCATGGGACATCGGCGAAGTCCAGTATTCGGCCTTCGTTGTGCCACTCAGTGAGGGTGGAAGACGGCCACACCTCAAAGAATGTCTGATCGTCATATTTCGCGGAATACGTGGGATACAGATAGTAGCGGCCTGCGAAGATATGCATCTCCGGGTCGGCATACCAGCCAAAGAAGATGGGGTTCATAATTTTCTAAAAAGACAGAGTCACGGGGCTGAACCCCCATGCTTTGGTAAAGCAAATCCCCGCCTTCACGGGCACATGATTAAATTTTCCTCGCCCGCAAAGGCGGGAGTTTGCACTTCTAAAGCCCTGCCGTTCAGGGCAGGGTACCTGCATTTTCGTCATAGGCATCGCCTAGCGAAACAAACTCAGGCTGCAAAAAATACCAGTGTCGGCCTGCATTGTTCAGCATCCGCGAAAGAAAATCTGTGAACGAGACAGCAATAACTTTGCAGTCGCTAACTTGTGCGTGGCTATCCCAGAAACTGTCATAGCAGCGTCCAAGACGTTCTCGACTCAGGTCTATTGTAAAGTAGTCACCGTTTAGATCATCCGCCAGAATATACCATGACGACGATATGTCGTCATCAATTTGCTTACCTATGATTGCAGGATTGGCGGGCACTATTTCTCGAGGCGAAACGATCGCGGTCGAATAGCTCGCGCTTTTGAACAGAACGACACCTCCGCACAAGCCATAGAATTTCACGAGATCTCCAGGCAGCAAATGCGGCGATGCAATTTCAGGTTTTTCAGAAGGAGGCAGGATAAAGCAATCCGAAGTTGCTGCGACAAGAGAAAGAACCTTTTCAATATCAATTGCCAAAGTTACCCTTTCTCCTTGAAAATTGGGGCCAACACTTGGGCACTGCGGCTTGGCAGGTAGATCTGAATGCTCTGTTCACGCCCGTACATGGGGACAGGCTGGCTGGGGTAGACAAAATCAGGCGTTCCCCGGCCTGGCCCACCGAATTGGGCGTTGTCGGTGTTGAGGATCACCTGGTAGTCGGCGGCATCGGGAGTAGGGAAGCGCAGGTCTTGATACGAGCGGGTCGGATGGAAATTGAAGGCGAAGACAAGCGGGCCGCGCCGGTAGGCAAGCTGCTTGGTGTCTTCATGCAGGGCAAGCTGTTCGATCAGCGGATCGAGCAGCAGGCTGTGCTGCGAGTCTAAATGCTCCAGGGCCTGATCAAAGGAGTTCAGACCGCCATAGCGCAGGGCGGGGTTATCGGCCAGGGACCACTGACGCCGGGCGTAATGGTAGGAAAACGCGTTGCCGGAACGCGGGAAGTCGACCCATTCAGGATGACCGAACTCGTTGCCGATAAAGCTGAGCCAAGCTTCCCCAGCCAGGCTGAAAGTCAGCAGCCGGATCATTTTCAGGAGAGCGATGCCGCGCTCGACCACGACATTGGTGTCCCCCCGGCCCATGTGCCAGTACATCTCGGCTCCCATAAGCTGAAACGCGAGGGTCTGATCCCCGACCAGAGACTGATCGTGGCTCTCCACATAGCCGACCCGCTTTTCGCCGGGGCGCCGGTTCAGAAGCTCATGGTAGATCGCACTTAAATTCCAGTCTTCGTCGGGGACCTCTTTCACCAGCTTGCTCCAGTAATCAGGGACACCCATTGCCAATCGATAATCAAAGCCGATCCCGCCCTCGGCGACAGGCCGGGCGAGGCCAGGCATTCCGGAAACGTCTTCAGCAATCGTCACGGCGTCGGCATTGACTAGACGGGCCAAATCGTTGGCCGTTTGCAGGTAGACCAGCGCATCTTCATCCACGCCGCCGCCGAAGTAATCTTGATAACTCGTAAAGACCCGGTTCAGGCCGTGGTCATGGTACAGCATGCTGGTGACACCGTCGAAACGCATCCCATCGAAACGGAATTCTTCAAGCCAGAACCGGATATTACTCAGCAAAAAGCGCTGGACTTCATATTTGGCGTAATCGAAGACCATCGAGTCCCAGGCCGGATGCAGGCCGCGCGGCCCGGCATGAAAATACTGGAAATCCGTGCCGTCGAAATGGTTCAGTCCCTCCTGCGTGTTCTTCACGGCGTGGCTATGAACAATATCCAGCAGGACTCGCAAACCCAGGCCGTGGGCCGTGTCTATCAGTGCTTTCAGCGCTTCGGGTGTGCCGAACCGCGAAGACACGGCGAAAAACGAGCTGACATGGTAGCCGAACGAGCCGTAATACGGGTGCTCCATCACGGCCATAAGCTGCACGGCATTGTAACCGAGCGATGCAATGCGCGGCAGGACATTCTCGGTAAACTCCGCAAATGTCCCGACCCGGCCTTCTTCCGTCGCCATGCCGACATGCGCCTCGTAAATCCGCAGTCCGCCGGTGATTTTCGGAGCGGTATGCTGGAACTCGAACGGGGTGGGGGGAAGCCAAATCTGGGCCGTGAAATCATCAGTCGCCGGGTCCTGAACGACGCGGCGGGCGTAAGCCGGAATCCGGTCCTGCCCGCCCTGCCCCGTGCGGACATGGACTTTGACCAAGCTGCCGTGTGTCAGGGCCGCGGCACTGTCTGGAAAGAATGCGCTCCAAATTCCCCAATCATCGCGTGTCAGCGGGTGACTGTCCCGGTTCCAGTTGTTGAAGTCACCGGCCAGGGACAGCCCGGAAGCGCCCGGTGCCCATTCCCGATACCAGACACCCAGCACGCCATCGAGATCGCCCCGATTGAACCCGAAGAACTGGTGCCCCAGGCTGATCGGCCCCAGCAGTCCGCCTGTTTCGTCGATTGCCTGACGCAGACGCGAGTAATAGGAGCGCCGCCGCTTCAATGCGTCGGCAAAGGGTGCCAGCCAGGGGTCCAGAGCGATCAGCCCAGGAATATCGTCTGTTTGCATGACACTAGTATACCCTGTGAAGCCAGGCTTGGTAAGGAGAAGGCAGGAGCAACACTAGCCAAAAGCCCCACTGGTGAAAAAGCCGCAGACCGAGAAGCCACGGAATAAATTCCGAGGCTCGGAAAAGCCCAGCGTCCAGGGGACGCAAGATGGGAGAACATCCAAATCTCGCGTTTTATCTTGTGTCGCCGCGACACTGGGCACTTTCCAGCCTCGGAATTTATTCCGTGGCTGCTTCTCTGTCAGCTCCGTTATTCCCTATCATAGCAGGCGGGTTTGACCCGTATGTAGGCGCGGTAAGATGATGCGAGTTGTGACAACGACAGCAGAGGAGCTATAACAATGGCGACAATACGCGAAGAAACCTACCGCTTGATGCGGTCTCTCGGTCTGACTACGGTGTTTGGCAACCCCGGCTCGACCGAAGAAACCTTTCTAGAAAACTTTCCCTCAGATTTCAACTATATACTCGGCCTGCAGGAAGCTACCGTCATGGCGATGGCCGACGGCTACGCCCAGGCCACCGGCAAGCCTGCCTTTGTGAACCTGCACACCGCGCCGGGTGTCGGCAACAGTATCGGCAACCTGCTGGGTGCCTGGCATAATAAGACGCCGCTGATCGTGACTGCCGGCCAGCAGACCCGCGAGATGCTGCTGCTGGAACCCTGGCTGACCAATATCGATGCCACAGAGCTTCCGAAGCCCTATGTCAAATGGAGCTACGAGCCCGCCCGGGCCGAGGACGTGCCTGCGGCACTGATGCGGGCATTCGCCGCCGCCCTCCAGCCGCCTTCCGGTCCGGTCTTCCTGTCGATCCCGATGGACGACTGGGACAAAGAATCCGAGCGGGAAACTCCGACCCGTCAGATCAGCACACGTGTCGCCCCCGATCCGGAAACGCTGGCAGAAGCCGCATCCGCACTGTCGGCGGCCCAGAACCCCGTGCTGATCTTTGGGCCGGGCGTAGACAGAAGCAACGGCTGGGAATTTGCCGTGACACTTGCGGAAAAGCTCCGAGCACCCGTGTATGGGACCCCTGCCGCCGAGCGGGCGGGTTTTCCTGAAAACCATCCTCAGTTTCAGGGTGCTCTGCCGTTCGCGATCAAGCCGTTAGGCGACAAGCTGGCCGGGCACGATGTCGCGCTGGTTGTCGGTGCTCCCGTATTTCGCTACTATCCCTATGTGCCCGGCGAGTATCTGCCGTCGGGTCTGCGTCTGATCCATATCACCGATGACCCCGGCGAAGCCGCCCGTGCCCCGGTCGGCGACTCGATCCTCGGCGACCCCGCCCTTGCCCTGGCGTCACTGACCGGGATGGTCAGCCCATCGGGTCGTTCTCTGCCGGAACCGATGCCGAAGCAGCCTACGCCGGAAGCGGCAACACCGATCACCCCAGACTACCTCTTTTATGCACTGGCCCAGGCCAGACCCGAGAACGCCGTGCTTGTTCAAGAGTCCCCATCCAACATGAAGCCGCTGCATAGCAGGCTGCCCAGCACGCATCCGGCTTCCTACTTCTCGATGGCCTCCGGTGGCCTCGGCTTCGGCCTGCCCGCATCTGTCGGGATAGCGCTGGCCGAGCGGGACACAGGCCGCAATCGCCCTGTCATCGCTGTGATCGGCGACGGCTCATTCCTTTATTCGGTCCAGTCGCTCTGGACAGCCGCCCAGCACAACCTGCCGCTTCTGGTGGTGGTTCCGCAGAACACCGAGTATGCGATCTTGAAGTCCTTTGCGGAGTTTGGTGAGACACCGGGAGTACCGGGCTTAGACTTGCCGGGGCTGGATCTAGTCTCTATAGCTCAGGGATTCGGCTGTGTCGCGAAGCGAGTGGATAATCCTGAAGAAGTCACTGCTGCCGTAAAAGAGGCATTGGCAAGCGGTAAGCCGACAGTGCTAGTCGTCCCGACGACATCTGAAGTGCCGCCGCTGCTGTAGAAAGCTGTATGCAATAGGAACCGCACTAGAGCCTGTTATGCACTTTGTAGGCTTGTTTGGTCTGATTTGCCCCTGGCGCGGCTGAATTTAGAGTATTTCGGCCAGCAACCCGCGTTATTCG
>JBPBQB010000183.1:0-13586 GCA_050954545.1 Janthinobacterium lividum
CCGGCTTCAGTCGCATCGACTTCGATCTCGACAAACGGGCGGGTCTTGACAACGACGTGTTTGACCTCTGTCGCGCCTGTTGCCAGATCGTCGAGGGCACATCATTTTTATTCGGCACTCTCCCCAAAATCGATCCGCTCAATGCTGCCGCTGTAGACGACCGGCGGCTGCTTGCCTTTGTTCAAGTCTTGGTAACGGTGAATGTGTCCAAGCGCGACATAATCGAACGGGGCTTGGGTGAGTGTCGAGAGCGGCACCTCGGGCTCGTTAGTCAAGTACCCGACCTGGTTTGCGCTCAGCTTGGCATTGGCGACTGAAAAATGGCCCATCAGTACAGTCGGCAGATCCGGGTCACATTGAGCGGCTAACATGGCGATGGCCGACGTATAGCGGTCCACGATAAGCTGAGTCGTTTCCTGGACGCCTTTGTCTTTGTTTTCCTCACGCGAGAGCACTAAGCTCTTAATGAGATACGGCATCGCGACAATCTGGACAGTTCGGCCAAGCTTTGTGGTAACGACATCTCTGCCGGGCGCATCGAACACCCGGAGCTTGTCACCCGCAAGAGCGCCGAAGATTTCAATTGCATTCGCCCGGCCTTTCATATTCGGGATGTCGTGATTGCCAGCCAGTAGGACGACGGGAACGTCGGCAGTCGTCAGCTTGGCGAGGCACTGGGCAAACTCGCGCTGGTGGGTCTGGTTCGGATCGCGCGTTTTATAGGCGTCCCCGGAAAAGACGGCCAGCTCGACTCCGGCTTCCAATGCAATCTCGATTGCCTGCAGGAGAGCGTTGCGAAAATCGACCAGGCGCGACGGCAGGCCGGTCTGCGGATCAAAACGGCCATAGTTTTCGACGCCGAAATGGACATCGCCAAAGTGCATCATTCGAATGGGCTGGAGCATAATTGTGTAAAAATTATACCTGTAAAATACTTTTTTCGCCTATTGACAAGAATGTGTTTGTATGCGATAATAATCACATAGTATGATGAACCGGTTCACCAGAATAGTCTGAAAAACGTGGAGATGAGCAAAAACGCAGTCACAATCAAAGATGTCGCAGCGCGGGGAGGTGTCAGCAAGACTGCCGTTTCCTATATCCTGAGTGGGCGTCAAACCGGAGTGCGGATCAGCGATGACACCCGCAAG
Organism: Janthinobacterium lividum; assembly: GCA_050954545.1. Taxonomy (GTDB): domain Bacteria; phylum Armatimonadota; class Armatimonadia; order Armatimonadales; family Capsulimonadaceae; genus JANXMY01. The sequence goes on from JBPBQB010000183.1 coordinate 1,152, forward strand.
CGGGTTCTGGCAGCGGCGCAGGAGCTGGGCTACCATCCAAATGCACTTGCTCGGGGCCTTGCTCGCAGGCAAACGGATACACTGGCGCTTGTGATGCAGTTTCCGGCAGTCTTTTCCGGCTGGTCAGGGTTCACCAACGAGCTGATGCACGGGGCAACCGATGCGGCCACCGCACTGGGATTTGACCTCATGCTGCATACAAAAGGCACCGGCAATATTGAACAGGATGTCGCTGCGCTCACCGATGGCCGAGCAGACGGCGCTTTGCTTCTGCGAGACCGCAATGATCCTTTGTCGAATCGTCTGACAGAGCGCAGTTTTCCCTTTGTGCAGATATTCAGTCACAGCACGTCGCCGGATGCCTGCTTTGTCGACTGCGACAACGTCGCCGGAGCAAAAATGGCAGTCAACCATCTCTGGTCACTCGGGCATCGCCGGATCGGGCATGTGGCCGGTTCGTCGAATTCCGCTGCGGCAGCCGACCGTCTGCACGGCTATCGAGACGCCCTAGAAGCGCATGGCATCATGCCGCGTGACGACTGGGAATGCAGCATCACCTATGCCGGAAGTGACTTCGCGCCATTTGTTGAGATGATGTCGCGTCCGGGCAGTCCCACCGCGCTCTTTGTCTGGAGCGACGATGTTGCAAACCGAGCGATCCGTGTACTGAATGAGCAAATGGGATTGAATGTCCCCCAGGATATTTCCGTGATCGGGTTCGACGGAACACAGATGTGCGACCAGACAACCCCGCGTCTGTCCAGCATCCGTCAGCCGATCTACAAGATGGCGGCACACGGCGTTAAAACATTGGTCAGCCTGCTCCGTCATGAGCCGCTGTCCGAGCGGAACATTGTCTTTACCCCGACCCTGGAATTACGCGATTCTTCCAGCTTCGCTCCACAACCGAGTGGCAGGAACACGGATTCATAGATTTTTATCGAGACCAAAGGAGAAGTACGATGTCATCATCCCAAAAACGCGGCTTTACATTGATAGAGCTGCTTGTCGTCATTGCAATCATCGCAATACTCGCGGCAATTTTATTCCCTGTCTTCCAGAAAGTGCGTGAAAACGCGCGGCGGACCGCCTGCCTTTCCAACATGAAGCAGATCGGTCTGGCATTTACACAGTATCAGCAGGACAGCGATGAATTTTTCCCCGTTCGCTATCCGGCAGGAGTCGATCCTGTTGATAAGCATAAGCTGAGCTGGAAAGATTCCTTGTACCCATTCATCAAGAGCTATGCGGTCTTCAAGTGCCCGGATAATCCTACGGCCCAAAGCCCTGATTTTACGGGTGACGACACTCCTACTCCTCCCGGATATGTCCCTTCACCGTTTGCAGGCGGGTACGCCCTCTGGCTGCCGGAAAGCAGTGCCTTTGCAAGCGCGATCATCACGGGAGGCGCTTCACCTCAGCCGCTATCCGAAATCGATCAGCCTTCCAATGCCCTGATCCTTCTAGAAACCAGCTCACGCTACGCTGATTGTGGACCCTATCAAGGGTATCAAGAACCAACACCGACGCCCAGCAACGCCAACATGCAGGACGGACCATCAACCTGGATAGTGGCCACGGCAAGAACTCGGGCAATATTGTTTATTTCGACGGTCATGCAAAGTATCGCCACTTGATTGACACCTTTACAGAAGTCAATGGTATTAACCAATGGCGCTTTAACAAGGCCAACGTTGATGCGATTGGTTATTCTTGGGTGCATATTCTTCAGGACAACCTGCTTCAGTATCCAGTCAACTAAATGCAACAAACAAAATGAAAAATCTCTATCAAACGTTGATTGGGACAGCCGCCGGCATTTTGCTGGCGGCTTCTGTCCTCGCTGCTCCTTCGCAGACAAGCCTTCCCTTGACGCCTGCGCCGACAATGGAAACAGTGCAGCACAAAGCATTTGATTTCTTCTGGAACGAAAGTGATCCGACCACGGGGCTAACCAAAGACCGGGCCGTCAACCGGGGCGGCAAGCCGGATACTTATACCGTCGCTTCCACAGCCGCGACCGGGTATGCCCTGGCGGCGCAGCCGGTTGGCGTCTCGCATGGCTGGGTTCGCAAAGACGCCGCCTACGCGCGGGCGCTTATGACCCTGCAGTTTGTCCACGATAAGCTCGACAGTAACCACGGCTTCTATTACCACTTTTTAGACAAATCGACCGGGAAACGGGTCTGGAACTGCGAACTTTCTTCCATAGACACAGCGCTGCTGCTGCTGGGAGCGCGTGTCGCTGGAGATTACTGGCCTGGAACGCAAGTCCAGCAGCTTTCCGATGATCTGACGCGCCGGGTAGACTGGACCTGGATGCAGGCAAGCGGCAAAGCAAACCAACCCCAAAAAACGCTGTCAATGGGCTGGAAACCAGAGACTGGATGGATTGACTCGCGCTGGCAGGGATACAGCGAGGCGTCTTATCTCTACTGGCTGGCGCTAGGCTCCGGCAGCCGGGGATTGGCACCGGACTCCTGGGATGCCTGGGATGTCAAGCCCGCAGTGCTTGAAGATTTTCCCGTGTTCGGCGGCGCGGACCCATTATTCATGGCTCAGATGGCACCCGGATACTACGATGTACGCGGCAAGCATGACCGGCAGGGACGGGGCTGGTGGACAGCCTGGCAGAATGCTCATCTGGCAGATTGGACCTACTGCAAACGTAACCCGGATGGTCGAAAGACTTACGCAGAAGGGTTCTGGGGTATTACTGCTTGCGATCAGCCGCCGCCGGTCGGCTACGGGGCCAACTGGCCGGCTGCCGGACATGACGATGGAACGGTTGCACCGACTGCGATGCTTTCGGGAGTCATGTTTGTTCCGGCTCAGGCCAAAGCAGCGCTCACGAATTTATGGACAAAGCACCGCGACCAGATTTGGGGGCGCTACGGGTTCTCCAACGCATTCAACGTCGATAAAAACTGGTACGACTCTGATGTTGTCGGTATCGATCTAGGAATGACACTGCTGGCAATCGAGAACGCACAGAGCGGCCTCATCTGGCATCTGCTGGAGCGGGATCCGGTAATTGCTCAGGGCCTCAGTGCTGCGGGCTTCCCGCGAACAAGAGCGGCAGCCCGGTAAAATTCCCGGTCTCGTTTCGCTTATCCGCAGCCGACAATATTCTTATATGGTACGCAGATCGTACAATCTAATCCCGAAGCGCCTGATCAAAAGAAGAGTGAACTCTGTTCCCATTCTTGACCAGTTGCTGGTCCCTCAGCGCTTTGAGCAGTTGTTTCACCGGCTGCCTATTGCCTGTTTCTGCTGTGATACGTCCGGACAGATCGTCGAATGGAACCATGGCAGCGAACTGCTGTTCAGCAAAACATTCGGCTTTGTGATGCTGCGTAAGGTTTGGGATACGATTGGACGGTCGGAGGATGCCGAGATTGTCAGGGATTTGTTTCGGGGAGTAATCGCGGGGCAGATTTTTGAGGGTGTCGAGCTCAGTGACCGAACCGAGGACGGGGAGACACGTCACCTGCTCTGCAGCGCATTTCCTCTGCGCGACTCCGACGGTGTCATTACCGGCTGCGTCTGTACCTGCGTGGATATTTCAGAGCGCATCCGAGTGGAACAAGCCCTCTGGGAAAGTGAAGAACGCTGGCAGATCGCACTGCGTGGAAATAACGACGGCATCTGGGACTGGAACCTTCGGTCCAGACAGCTATTCGTCTCGCAGCGCTGGAAGCAGATCTGTGGTGTTACTGAACAAGAGAACCATCACCTTCGTCTGCCGCATTTCGGTCAGGAGATGAGCCCCGCGTTTCTGCTCTCCTGGTTCGACGCCGTACACCCGGAAGATCAGCCCTCTGTGATCCATGCATTTCAGGAACACCTCCGTAATGACAGTCCATTCTATACTTCCGAGTACCGTCTAAACAACTCTTTAGACATCAGCGACGGTCAGGATCGATGGGTACTCGACAGGGGACAAGCCCTGCGCGATCACAGTGGCCTGATTATCCGTGTTGCGGGCTCGATCACTGATATTACCTGCCGAAAGCAGATGGAGCAGGAAACAAAAGAAACCAATCGGTGTCTGGAAGAAGCCAATCAGAAGCTGGCGGCACTTGCGACACAAGATGGGCTGACGGGCCTGAAGAACCATCGGGCATTTCAGGAAAGACTTACTCTCGAAGTGGAACGGGCGCAGCGGCATCATCACCCGCTTTCACTGGTGCTTCTGGATGTCGATCATTTCAAGCAGTATAACGATACCTACGGCCATCCGGCAGGTGATGCCGTGCTTCGGGAAGTGGCCCGCCTTTTGGAAAGCGGTCGCCGTCAGGAAGACCTGGCAGGACGGTACGGCGGCGAAGAGTTTGTGCTTCTGCTGCCGCATTGTGCCGCTGCCGAAGCTGCCGAGGCCGCCGAGCGATACCGCACTGCCCTGGCGGCAGCCGATTGGCCGGAGCACCCTGTCACGGTCAGCTTCGGAATCTCTTCTCTTTCTTCTGCGATGTTTGGTCCCGGCGATCTGGTAACGGCAGCAGACCAGGCACTGTATGCTGCCAAGCGCGATGGCCGGAACCGAATTGCCGTTGTCTAGTTTCTCTTCTGAACCCGTGTTCCTCTCACATCCACTCTCACCTTTTCAGGCTGCATCCTGGTAGACCTTATCTTCAGTCCTGTTCTGCTCTCCAGTCCTGTCCTGTTCACTGTCGGCCAATTTTAGAAACACCGGGACAAGTGCCGGGTCAAAGTGCGTTCCTGAGAGGCTGCGGATATGATCCAGCACCCGCGCCTGGGGCCACGCCTTGCGGTAGGGCCGATCAGAGCTGAGGGCATCCCAGACATCGACGATGGCAAACAAGCGGGCGGCTAGTGGGATTTCTTCGCCCCGCAGCCCCCGAGGATAGCCGGTGCCGTCCCACTTCTCATGATGGCAGTATGGGATATCCAGTGCAGGCCGCAGGAAGGCAATCGGCCAGAGCATTTCGCGTGCATATTCCGTATGGCGACACATCACAGTACGCTCCTCGGCAGTCAGAGGTCCAGGCTTATGCAGGATCGAGTCGGGAACCGCCATTTTGCCGATGTCATGCAGCAGCGCCCCGCGTCGAACCTGTGTCAAGTCTTCTTCGCTGTAATCAAATACCTGCGCCATTCGGAGCATCATTGTAGTAACCCGCTCTGAATGTCCATGCGTTTCCTGGTCACGGTAATCCAGGGCACGTGACAATCCTTCAATGGTTGCATCGTAAGCGTTTAGAGTGTCTTGATAGGCTGAGGCCAGCTCTGCATTCAGCGCGAGAATGTTGGCTTCCGCTTTTTTGCGTTCGCTGATGTCGCGAATCAGCACCTGGCCTGCCGGCTTGCCTTGATAGACAATGCTGGTGCTGACGGCTTCCACATCAAAGACAATCCCATCCAGCCGCACATATTTCTGCTGAGTCAGAGGACTGGATTTTCCTTCTTCCTGGCTGCGATAGGCACGTTTCCGAGTCAAGACATGGTAATCAGGATGAACGACATCAAAGATCAAACGCCCAACCAGATCTTCAGCGCATGATGCGGCGAAGAGAGTTACCGCCGCAGCGTTCACATAAACAAAATGGTCTCCGCTGTAAACGACAATCGCTTCGGGGGAGCACTCAACCAGGCCGCGATAGCGAGCTTCGCTGTCCTGTAACGCCATCTCTGAGCGCTTCCGCTCGGTGATATCCTGGAAAGTAATCACTGCACCGACGACGCAGTCCTCGTCGTGTAATGGCGTGCTGATATATTCAACATCAAAAGAGGTGCCGTCTTTGCGCCAGAAAACGTCACCGTCCCTGCGCTGCACTTCCCCATTCTTCATGGATTGATAAATCGGACACTCACTGCTCGGGTAGTTTGTACCATTGCGGCGTGTATGGTGCAGAAGTGCATGCATCGGCTGCCCGATGATTTCTTCGACTTGGTATCCAAGCAGCCTTGCACCCATTGGGTTCACGAACTGTGTGATACCTTCGCTGTCAATCCCATAGATGCCTTCACCGGCAGAGTTGAGCAGAAGCTCGTTCTGCCGCTGCATCTGAGCGAGTGCCCGAGTCCTCTGCTCGACCCGCGTTTCCAGGGTCTCATGCGATTTCAAGAGAATTTCTTCGGCGACCTCAAGCTGCGCCTGCCGGAGACTGATCTGATGCATCTCCTGAAGACTTTGCCGGCAGGAAACCAGCAGGAAAACGTCCTCGAAGGCGACCCACCCGATATGTTCCGCTGTCAGCAAGGGCGCTGCCGCTGCCAAACCATAAATGGATTGCGACCAGAAAGCACCCTGCACCAGATGGTCTGTCGCTGTTACCAGAGTCGCTGTCACGAGAACGCGCCAATCCCGATAAAAAGCCAAAAACGCCAGCGATCCAAAGATGTGAAAGTGAGTCGTTTCCTGACCGCCGGTGATGTGAATCAGCAGTGACGACATGAGAAGCTGAGCGACCGCGATCACCTGCCGCGTAATTGCCTGACCAGGACAGGCCAGCGCGAGACAGATCGGGAAAATACTGACCAATCCACCGAGAAAAAGAGCGGCCCAGACATGAGGATGCACCTGACTAGCACTCCCCGTCCAGGTGCGCGGCGAGACAACATAAGCGGCAATGATGGCACCTGCCCATTGCAGCGCCATCAGCAGGGCGAACAAACGGTCAGTTCGGCGATAGATATCCTGGCGCTGAGTTTGGAAGATGCTTTTTGCGTGATTTTTGACTTCGTCAGTCTGAAGCGATGGTGCTATGGGAGCCATGCCCGACCTCCCAGCATTGCGGTTTGCCGGTTCGCAGTCATCGGGCACCCATAGACAGGCTTACGAATCTCTGTCTTCGATGTCCCGAGAAGCAAAGCCTCCACTGCCGACAGGCCGGCATTGTCGCCTTCATGCCCTCGTGCTCCGGTCAATCCGCCTTCATACAGAAGACGCCCATCAGAGGCATACAGGAGCGTGTCACCAGATGTCGCCGCGCCAAATCGCTGTGCGATCTCACCCCCGTCATCCACGCGTGCGGTGACACCGGGAATCGAAGAAGCCTGACGCCACAGATCCGTGTTCACCCAGGCCTGCGGATACCCGGATGGTTTGAGAAACAGCACTAAGAATGAGGCCCGATTTGGACAGAGTGCGACCAGACGGTTAAGTTCACGGAGGCTGGCCCGGCTGCAGGGACATTGGGGATGCACCAGCATAATTACAGTCGGTTTTGTAGGTTTCAGGGCAACCGTCGCTGAATGCTGCCAGTGCAGCGGCGGATGACCGGAGCGTCCTGCAGTGTCCTCGAATTGCGAGAGCCGGTTCATAGCAAAAGCCGTTCCAGCCAGCCAGAGCAAGGTGGCAGTCACTAAAATCAGTTTCGTTCGTGGTATTGTTTCAAGCATAAGTCAGCATAGTATCGCTAAGTCAAGCATTCTACTTGTATCTTCGGCATATCCGGCGGCAACAACAGGGCAAGTCTGTATGTCAAGGCAGTGAACGAGAACTGAGGTATCTTTATTGACACTTTAGAGGCTAATCGGCTATACTGAAAGCAGAAAGGGGCCATATCATCATGGTTCTTACCTGGGATCAGGACCCACGCGAACTCTATTCCGGCATCCAGATCGGTGAGCTGCTTCAGGGGCTTTTGCAAGATCAAATCACTGTCCATACCGACGAAGCTCGGAGCCTCGAAGGCGAGTTTCCAGAAAGCAATATCCGGGTGCTGGCCGCAAATGGCCTGCTCGGTATGAAGATCCCGACTGAGTATGGTGGTCTGGGACTGGACACGCTCAATGTCACCTATGCCGTCGAGCAGATCGCCCGGATCGCGCCCGCCACAGCCTTTGTGCTGCTTCTGCACACGCTCACCGCGAACCGTATCAATCTCGCCGGCACGGAATATCAGAAACGAAAGTATCTGCCCCTAATCGCCCGTCAAACTCTCGGCGCGTCCGCCTGGTCGGAAAGCGGCGTCGGCGCGGACAAAAGTGTGCTGAACACAAAAGCGTACTGCGAAGACGGGTTCTGGCACTTAAACGGCCAGAAAGCGTTCTGCACCGGTGCCGGTCATGCCGGTGTCTACATGGTGATGACGGACACGACCGAAGGCAAAGGCTTCTTCTTGGTTCCCGCCGATAACCCTGGGCTTCGAATCGGCCTGCCGATGGATTCGATGGGACTGCAAGGCACACATAGTGGCGTCGTCGGCCTCGACAATGCCCGAATCCCAGATGCCGAACGGGTCGGCGAACCCGGCAGCATCGGCCCGATCATCAATTTGGATATGCAGAGCGGACTTCACTCCGGCATTGTCGCCACTGGGATTGCGCTTGGCACATTTGGGCGGCTGCTGGACATCGTCAAAGCCAACAATTCATTCGAGAAGTATGAAAGTGTCCGGGTCCGCGTCTCACAGCTCGCCGCCAACCTCAGCGTCATGCGGACACATGTTTACGCACTGGCGCAGATGGCATCGCTGACTGATGCGACACGCCCGCCGACCGAAGCGGCAACCATGACCGCCAAGCTGTTCCTGTCCGAGAACGCCTTGCAGATGACTACCGACGCCATCGCGATTGCAGGCAAGGCCGGGTATTTGCGTGAGAATGGCCTGGAAAGGCTGCACCGGGACGCCCTCGGCATTGTTATCGCTGCCCCGATTAACGGCCAGGTGCTGGGCAGTATTGGGGAGTCGCTTCGTCAGACAGACCGCAGTTCCCATTTGTATAAAGTGTAGAGAATCTGCGGGCGACTGAAGTCGCGGCAACAAGTTCGCAAAACCTGCCTTCGCAGGTTAATACAGAGTCCAGATCATACTGATCTTCCCCTATGAGTCCACACAGGTGGACTTTGTGCCTTTGTTGCCGCGACTTTAGTCGCCAGATCATTCAAGCATTAACCTATGAGTACTCCTAAAATCATGGGCGTCATTCCCGCCCGCTTTAATTCATCCCGCCTGCCCGGAAAAGCCCTGCGCGAGATCGCGGGCAAGCCGATGATCCACTGGGTATATTTAAACGCCAAGCGCTCACCACTATTGACTGATCTTGCCGTTGCCACCGACAGCCCGGAGATTGCCCAGTCCTGCGAGGCAGCCGGTATTCCCGTCTTCCTAACCCGTGAGCATCCATCGGGAACTGATCGTGTCCATGAGGTTTTAACCCGCACCGATGCCGACATTTATGTCAATATTCAGGGTGATGAGCCGACCTTGCGGCCTGACCATCTGGAGCTGATGCTGACGCCATTTCTGAAGGAAAGCACCGTTCAGGTCACGACCCTAAAAGTCGCCGTTTCTGCCGCTGAAGCCGCCGACCCGAACAATGTCAAAGTGGTCACGGCAGACAATGGCAATGCCCTTTACTTTTCGCGTTACCCTGTGCCCTACGACCGGGCCGAACTGGGTCAGGTGCAGCATTATAAGCATATCGGCCTGTACGCCTACACCCGCAAGGCCTTGTCGCTCTACCATAGGCTGCCGCAGTCGTCATTGGAGCTGACAGAGAGCCTGGACCAGCTTCGCTTCTTGCAGAATGGCATTCCGATTTATGTCGCCGAAACCCAGCATGATACGGTCGGCGTCGATACGGAAGCCGATTTACAGCGCGTCATTGCCATGTTCGAGACAGTCAACAGCGCGTAATTCGGTGGACGTTGCAGAGCCACGGAATAAATTCCGAGGCTGACAAGTGCCCAGCGTCCAGGGGACGCAATACAGATTTCAACACATCTGATCTTGATCTGCCGTCGCCTCGACAGTGTGCATTTCCGAGCCTCGGAATTTATTCCGTGGCTTCTTTTAATCCACAAACAGCCTAAATATGTATTTCCTTTACAGCCTCTTGTTCAGTTCCTGGGTCTTTATCATGGCCCCCTACTTCCTTTATAGGGCCTGGAAGCATCAAAAGTATCTGCCGGCGCTCAAACAGCGTCTCGGCGCTCTGCCGGACACACTCAAGTCTGACGGACGCCCGACAATCTGGATTCATTCATGCTCTGTCGGCGAAACCCTGAGTGTCCAGCCACTTGCTCATGCTCTCAATCAGCGGTTCCCCGAAGCGCGGCTGGTCTTTTCGACAATCACCAAGACTGGTCAGGCGATTGCTCAGGAGCGGTTCGCAAAGTACGGTGCCGGCAATTCGTTCTATTTCCCGATTGATTTGGCGTCGATTGCTAACAAAGTTCTCGACACCCTTCAGCCCACCCTGCTGATTATGATAGAAACGGAAATCTGGCCGAACGTTCTGCATGAAGCCAAGAAGCGCGGCATCCCCGTTGTCATGGTCAATGGACGCATCTCCGCCGAATCGTTTACTTACTACAAATGGGTCCAGCCGCTGATGGGTCCGGTCTTCTGGAATTACAGTCTACTGTTAATGAAGGCAAGAGAGGATGCCGACCGGCTTCAGCGCATGGGAGCACCGCCGAGCAAGATCAAAGTCAGCGGCAGCATCAAATACGACCGCAATCTGCTGGCGGAGAAAGATGTCACCGAAGCGCAGATGAAAGCACTCGACTCGGCTTTAGCATTGACCTCAACTGATGCGCCGCTCATTGTCGCAGGCAGCACGCATGACGATGAAGAAACCACGCTTCTGGAAGTCCTGCGCCGTATCCGGCTTACGCCGGGCCTCGAAACCACGCGCCTGCTGATTGTCCCGCGCCATCCTGAACGCTTCGGCGTCGTCGCACAGCTTGCCGGACGGGCCGGGTTTAAAGTCAAGCGCCGCTCCGATCCTGCCCCTGGCGACCCCACCGCCGACGTCCTCATCCTCGATACTCTCGGCGAGCTCGGCACCGCTTACGGCTTCGCCACTATCGCCTTTGTCGGCGGCACGCTGATACCCCACGGCGGTCAGTCCATCATGGAGCCGGCCCTGTACGCAAAACCCATCGTTGCCGGCCCGTCCATGCTCAACTTCCCGCAGATCATCGACGACTTTCTAATGCGCGGCGGCATCGCCCAGATCTCCGCCGAAGAAACCGACAAAGAGGCCCAAAAGCAGCAGCTCACGGAAGCGTTCGTTGAGCTTCTGCTGGATGCCGATGCCCGTGAGAAGATGGGCCGCGCCGCCTATTCCGTCTTCGAGGGCAGCCAGGGTGCAACCCAGTTCACCGTCGACCACATCGCTGCGATCTTCGAGGAGGCAATAACAAAATGAGCGAAATACTCGCCCGCATCCGTGTCCGCGAGACGGCTGGCATTCGACGGTTTCTGTATCCACTTCGTGTGGAGCTAAATCTAGAGAACAAGCTCTGGGCGCAAATTCCAGAACTTCGCCTACTCTCGTCAACTGGCCAGCCTATCCCAACCCAAGTTTCAGACAGGCCAACTAGACGTGACCCAAAGATGCGCTTCTTGGATTTTGCATTATCGATGGAGCCTTTTGCGGATGAATATTTTACGCTTCAATTAAGCAATCTGAATGCCTTGATTGAAGACCCATTGCGAATTTCTGCACAGCCGAAGTGGGGCCTGTTGGAGAGCCAGCAACAACGATTTTCTGTTTTGCTTGATGTTTATGCGTTTCCGGGCGAGATCGTGTATGATAACATTAAACATTTGCGAAGAACACAAGACAAAGGAAGCATACTTTGTAACCGTGAAAACGCAGATTTGAGGTTTTACGACCCTATTACTAAGTCAGGGGGGGGAATATTTCACTCTGGATCAAAGGCATGGCTGAACGGCTTTTATCGACTGCCTCTCGTTTATCCGGATGGACGCAATGCGTGGACGCAAACGACCATCACTGCCTGCAAGTCTTGGGTAATGGTGAGGCACATAATAGAAGAGGCGAAACCGAATGATGAAATTGTCTTCACGCTGCCGCTTGCGATCACATCCCCTACCCTCACCTGCGACTTTGGTGTCGGCGGTTATGTGTTCGGTAAACTAGACGGTAAAGCGACGGAGATTGTCTGGTGTACTGAGTTTGGGGATGCGCCTTATGCCAGGTGGACAGTTGCAACGGCAGGTCGCGTGGATTATGTCGGGGAAGTAGAAACCGCCGAGGCATTTCTGCCCCAGCGGTGGTTTCACTTGATTGACAGCGACAAAGCCCTTGCTGTCGCGATTACGAAACTGCCGAAACATTGCCAATCTATGACAGTGCGGCTGACACTCGAAGGCGACGTGTCAATCGTGTTTAAGATGGGGGAGATAGTCACAGGCGCAGCAGACTTCGGGGTCTGCTACCATTTCCTGAATGACGTTCCGGCGATTGCCGCCGCGACGAACCCACAATCGATTTTGCTGCCGCCGGTGGTAGAAGTGTTAGAACCCCTCCCGCCTTGCTTCGCAGGGTCCCTCCCCTGTTAGGGAAGGGCCTCGGAAAGTGCAGGATTAAGAGGCAGATGCTTTCGCCCGTGGCATTTCCTCATTCTCTGAAAGCCCTTCCCTAACAGGGGAGGGACCCTGCGAAGCAAGGCGGGAGGGGTTTAAGATGTCTCATGCGTCGTCGATGTAT
>JBPBQB010000159.1:0-13414 GCA_050954545.1 Janthinobacterium lividum
GCATTTATGGGAAGATCGAAAGCAAGCAAGCTGATAGGCTTTATCAATAGAAATGCACCGTTGCTTTTACAAAGTGCATAACAGGCTCTAGGGAAGCCGTGGGTTTCATACCCACGGCTTTTCGTTTACTTCTGCGCGATTAGCGCGTACAATCCAGCTTTGTTGGGCTGCTCGGGATCGTAAAGGACCGTGACGGGCTGGCCAACGTGGAATTGGTGCCACTGTTCGGCGCTGACTTGCTCTTCACGGTCGCAGCCCTGCGCGGAGGTGTCTGCGTAGCCGTAGCGCAAGAAGTAGCGGATCATGTCTTCCGCTTCGGAGCGTTTATGGGTGATTGTGCCGATTGTCGCCGTTCCCTGACGCAGCAGATGCAGGCGGCTCCCTATCCAGCGGAGCAGGCGGCGCAGCAGGAAGAGGCTCACCAGCATGACAAGGCCGCCGGTCAGAAATAAAGTAACAATGCGGCTACCGGGATCGGGGCCCCAGGGCTGGCACAGAGTCATGCCCATGAGAGTAGCGTAACGGAGCGGAAACAACTGGTTTAACCGGAAGTCGGGGGCTACTTTGGGCTTGACCGACATCATCTCAGCCCCTGGCAGAGCAGAAGGTGCGCCGAGAACAATCCAGCCGCCCTGATGAATCAAGCCGTGCGGACCGGGAATGTCGCCGGAATAATAAATTGCCGTCTGCTGAGGCATTTGTCCTCTGGGTGCTGATTCAGATTGGATGTCTACGATCTTCCCATTGACGGTATGACCGGCCTGAGTCAGCCAGGACAGCTTGACCCCTTCCCAAAGAGCACGCCCACTGCCGATAGCGAACAAAAGGAGCAGCAGTCCGGCCACAGACAATAAGAGTAGGCCGCGAAATGGCAAGTGCAGTTTTCGCGGCGCAGGGAGCACCATCTCCGGTTCCAGCGCGTGTTCAATCAAAGCTTCCATCGTTATGTATTTAGCCCTCCGCGATGCAGACGCCACGGAATAAATTCCGAGGCTGTCAAGTGCCCGCCGTCCAGGGGACGGAAGAGGCAATAATTACAGTCCGTTCTTATTTTTGTGTCACCGCGACACTGAGCACTTTCGAGCCACGGAATTTATTCCGTGGCTTTTTCAGTTATGGCCTTCCCAGCGCTGTAAATATTCTAAAACTGCCGCTATGTCCGGCAGCACCACGGCTCCTGCTGTCAGCAGCGCAGTCCAGAGTCCCTGAGCGGCTCTTCCCGCGAAATTACGGGCCGAAAAACTGGAAGCAGGATTTTGCAGGCACAAGACGAACTTTCCAGCACGGCGCAACATCAGCGCGGCTTCCAGATTTGCCAGATTGACCCGCCCAAAGGGAACGTCCGTCAGCAGGACGAAATCTGCTGTCCGGGCAAGCAAGGCCGCTTTTTCCAGCACGGCATAAGTCAGCAGTGAAAACGCGGATTCCAAGGCAAATGGAATTTGCAGCATCTGCGCCGCGTCCGCATCTGCATCCCCGGCATTGAGGCCCCCGGCAGTCAGCGGATAGCCCAGCCGATGCAGTGCCACCATAAGCGGGGCACCGGTGCCGCCGCCGCAGATAATGTGGACTGCGGGCAGGAGACGCGCCGGAGTTTCGGACGGCATCTCCGGCAGCGGAAGAACAAGAGGCCGACCGGAGGCCGGGTGCGGGCGAACCCAGGCGCGTACCCCATAAACAGCCTGAAGATTTTCCGCTGTCAGCACGTCGGCAGGTGTTCCCTGTGCGACGATAGCGCCGTGATTCAGTAAAACGAGCTGATCGCAGTAGGCCGCCGCGAGATTGACATCATGCAGCACGGCCAGAACCGCTTTGCCGTCGGTGTGAGCCAGGTCACGCGCGAGGCTCAAGGTTTCGGCTTGATGACGCAGGTCGAGGCTGGAGGTTGGTTCATCCAGCAGCAGGACATCAGGCTGCTGGGCCAGGGCACGGGCAAACAGGACACGCTGCCGCTCACCGCCCGAGAGTGTCGTGACGGACCGCTCGGCCAGATCGTCAACACGCGCGGCCAGGAGCGCTTCGGAAACAACCTGCTTATCGGCAGGTGTCTCGGAGGCAAACGGTCGCGTCGGCAGATGCGAGGCACGGCCCATGGCAACGACTTCGCGTACTGAAAATCCCAGCGAGACAGCCGTGTCCTGCGGCACAACGCCAATCAAGCGTGCGGAGCTTCGAGCTGAGTGGGTATGATAAAGATCACGTTCGTTCAGAAGCACCACACCCTGTGCGGGTTTCAGCGCACGGGAAAGCGCCCGGATGAGTGTAGACTTACCGGAACCATTCGGTCCCACGATGCCGACAAAACTGCCGGTTTCCAGTTCCAGTGAAAACTGAGAGAGAATCGGCGGAGACTCGGACGTGTACTGAATCTGGATTTTCCGGGCGGCGAGCCGGATCGGCATGACAAATTCTCCTGGTCTTCCGATCCATTGTAGCAGAAATCACGCCGATAAAAATTCTCCTAAAAATTGCAGAAGGAAACAGAGCAGGTCTTGTGGAATAAAGACACTATCAGTGAAGACGTTTGGATACCAAAAATATCCGTCACACGCTGTTGCGAGCGCGAACTGAAGCATTACCCCGCGAGACTAAGCAACGCATGAGCACGACAGCCGATCAGTTTTTCAGCGGCGTACCCGAAGACGACTCGCGCGACGCGATATCCCTGGGTCGCCCCCTTCCGCCTGAACCGCTTTCCGGCGGATCTTTTGCGGACGACCTGGCGTCTTATATCAATCGCCTGACACGGACCCGCTTGCTGACGGCGACTGAAGAAAAATCTTTGTCCCGCCGAGCACGTTACGGCGACTCGAATGCAAAAGAACGCCTGATCGAAGCGAATATGCGGCTGGTGGTGTCAATCGCCAAAAATTATCTTGCCAGCGGCATTCCTTTAGAGGACCTCATACAAGAAGGTGCAATCGGCCTGATGACAGCCACCGAGCGCTTTGACCCGCGCATGGGTTATCGGTTCAGCACCTACGCCACCCAGTGGATACGCCAGAGTATCGGACGCGCGATTGACAACAAAGCCAAAGCGATCCGCCTTCCCGCCCATATTTCCGAATCCCTGCGAAAAATCGATAAGTCCCGCGCCGAGCTCCAGCGCACATTAGGTCATGAACCGACTGTCGAGCAGATCGCGGAGCACACGGGTCTGTCGCTGAAGAAGATGAACAGTCTTTTGCAGACGACTCAGGAGCCGGTTTCATTAGACATGACAGTCGGCGATGACGACAGCACGTCCCTCGGCAGTCTTGTTTTAGACCGCAATTCGCCCAACCCACAGGATGAGCTGATCGCGCAGGAGATGCGCGGCGAGATCGAAGCAATTCTTAATACACTAGACGAGCGTGAGAAGATCATTATGCGAAAGCGCTTCGGGTTCGACGAAGACGACAAATCCGTTTTGCAGCAGATCGGCGATGAGCTGCATATATCGCGCGAACGGGTCCGTCAGATCGAATCGCAGGCTCTGCGGAAGCTGCGGTCAGCGGCTCGTAAAAAACGGCTTCGCGATTATCTGCAATCATAAAAAGCTCCCCCGGCAACCAATCGCCGGGGGATTTTTTGTTCTTTCAGAGCTGACGAGTGACTGAAGTCACTCGATTCTTGCACTCGATTGGCCTTAATATATAAACCCTATGCTCCGTTTTTGGTTGAAATTACTCGGCGTTCTCTTTGGTTTTCTAATTGTCTACTGCTGGTGGCTGGAACCCCGTCGCCTGAGCATCACGGAGCATGATGTCACTGATCCTGATCAGCCTCTGCAAACACCTATTCGACTGCTGCTGCTGACGGACTGGCATTTAGGACGCTTCAGCCGACTTCCCGTTCTGAAGGCGAAGATGGAACGACTGCGAAAACAGCATCTCACCGAGCCATTCGATTTAATCTTGTTGGGCGGCGATTATGTCGACGTTGAGCCGGCCTATCTTACGCTTCTGATTCCCTGCCTTGCAGAACTGGCACAGCTTGATGTTCCGATGTATGCTGTGTTAGGCAACCATGATTACACCAGTTTTGCCGGGAACATCGAGCCGGTCATAGCATGCTTGGAAGCCAGCGGCGTTTCTGTTCTCAGGAACCAGACGTCAAGCGTCACCGTTCGAGGTCAGCGCTTTCTCATCGTCGGACTGGAAGATTTGCAGGAGTCATCAGCCTATTTCGATCCTGATCGCTACCAGGCTCCAAAGCAGTACAAAGCCGCTGCCGTAAAGATGGACTGGTACAGCAGGTTCGACGGACTGGAACCGGAAACACCCCGTCTGCTGCTGGCCCATAATCCCGATGCTGTGTACTTACAGGGAAGGAAGCCACTGGCGGTACTGTGCGGCCACACACATGGCGGCCAGATCATGCTGCTGGACTGGATCAGCAAACCCCTTCACCGCTGGATTCATGTGCATCTGCCGCCTGGAAGCGCCGTTACCTGGGCCGGGCGGCGGACAATCGAAGGCAGAACGCTTATTGTCAGCCGGGGTATTGAAGGCTCCGCCGTGCCGCTGCGCCTGCTTCGCTCCCCGGAAGCTGTGGTTGTGACGCTGCACTGACAGCGGGAAATGCAGTTACGAGCGAAGAAGTGAAGCGTCTTCAAACCGAACGCCGCGCGACTCTTTGCCAAGTGCAGTCACCATTGCCACGGTTAGAAGCACGACCAAAATCACCGATGCCAGGGCGATGCTATAATTTCCGCCGTGCCGCTCGGCGATCTTAGTCTGAAGGTTTCCATTGACCGAAGCCAGCAGATTGCCAAGTTGATACGCAAGCCCGGTGAATGTCCCGCGAAACGCGTTCGGGGAGAGTTCCGTCAAATGTGCGGGAATGACACCCCATGCGCCCTGAACGCAGAACTGCATGAGAAATGCGCCTGTGGCAAGCAGCAACGGCGAATGCGAGAAGGCCCATAACGGAATGATCGGAACAGCAAGCAGCGCCGAGATGACAATGGCTTTCCGACGCCCGATCTTTTGAGACAGCGACCCGACCATGATTCCCCCTGCCAACGCACCGAGATTGAAGATAATCACGATGTTGCTGACAGTCCGGGCATCAAACTTGCGCTGCACTTGCAGAAACTTTGGATACAAGTCCTGCGTGCCGTGGGACATGAAGTTGAACGCGGTCATCAAAATCACCAAATAGACGAAGATCCCGCCATGCTGCCGGATAGCGGCTTTGATATCTATTGGTTCTTTCTCGTGCTGCCCCTTCTCCCAAACCGGCGACTCTTTGACTTTAGCCCGGATAAACAGTGTCAGCAGCGCCGGCAGCGACCCGAGAAAGAACATCGGACGCCACCCTAAATGCGGCACAATGAGCGGATACGCGACCGCGCCCAGTAAGTACCCGACGGGATAGCCCTGCTGCAAGATGCCGCTGAGCACCCCACGCACCGCTGCCGGAGCGCTTTCCAGCGCCAGCGACGCCCCTAGCCCCCACTCCCCGCCCATCGCAATCCCGAACATCGCCCGCAGGACAAGCAAAGACGTGAAAGTCGGAGCAAAGCCCGAAGCCAGTTCCAGCACCGAGTACAGAATGACGTTCACCATCAGCGGCAGTCGACGCCCGTACTTGTCCGCCGCCGCCCCAAACAGCAATGCCCCGATGGGACGGCAGGCTAGGGTCGCAAGCAGGAGAGACGCTCCCATCTGAGCCGACGCATGGAACTGTTTTTCGATGTCTTTCAGGACAAAGACCAGCAGAAAATAGTCGAACGCATCCAGGGTCCATCCCAGATACGCCGCTAAGAAGGCGTTGCGCTGATCGGTCGTCAGCGCCCGAAGCTGTGAAAGCATATGTTATCCTAAAACGATTTTCGCCATTTTACCCGTATCGTTGTGTAAACGGTTGATTCAAGTGAATTGGTTCAAGTGAAAGGGAATGCCGAGCGTGGAGTTGTTAAGAAGGAGTCGAAGCGAGCTTTATTTCCGCAAGCCGTGGATGAGCCGTGTTATCGCTGCGCTGCTGGCGATGCTGCTTGCTGCTGGGTGGCCTGGGGTCTTAGTAATTGGCAGCATCACTGCGGTTCACTCTACGCCAATGAACGCTATTGGCTGGCTTTGCTTCGGCTTTTTGGAGATCATGAGCCTCGGATTTGCGGCATTGTTCTTGTATGGGTCCGGGCCAGAACATCTTACTCTTGACTTGAACCTGCATACTTACCGCTATGTTTTCGGCTGGCCTCTTGCGCCTCAAGTCCAAGAAGGGTTATGGGACGACATGGCTGGTATTTATGTGTGGAACATGACCTCAGGCCGTCTTTCCGGTTACGGCGTCGGCATCGCTTGGAAGGGAAACAAGATGCGGTCGTGTCTGCTGGGAATGCGGTCAACTCTTTTAGGAAAGTTCGATGGATTAGGCCGCTTGGACCGAGCCAATAGTCTGGCAGAAGAAATGTCTTCGCTGCTTGGCGTACCTCTTGTCGAGCCACCGTTCCCCGTGCGGCGTCGAGCCTGAAACTTATAATATATAGGACGTGTGCTACAATAATCGTATGGATTTGTTTGATGACACACCCCCTGCCCCGCAGACCGCGCCGAATACTCCGCTGGCGGCGCGGATGCGTCCGCAGACGCTTGAAGAATTTGTCGGCCAGGCGCGGATTCTCGGACCGGACAGCCTGCTTCGGCGAGCTATCGAAGAGGATGCGCTGACTTCGGTGATCTTTTTTGGGCCGCCGGGGGTCGGGAAAAGCACGCTGGCAGGGATTGTCGCCCACCGGACACAGGCGCATTTTGAGAACTTTTCGGCGGTCACGCAGGGCATTCCTGACCTGCGGAAAGTGATCGAGGCGGCGGCGTTGCGGCGGCGGCTCTACGGCAAGAAGACGGTGCTGTTTATCGATGAGATCCACCGGTTCAACAAGACCCAGCAGGATGCGCTGCTGCCGCATGTCGAAAACGGCACAGTGGTCTTGATCGGGGCAACGACCGAAAATCCTTACTTCGAAGTCAATGCGCCGCTGCTTTCCCGTGCGCGTGTCTTTACATTTGAGTCGCTTTCCGATGAGCAGCTTGGCGCACTTCTTGACCGAGCTGTGACAGATGAGGAACGCGGGCTGGGCAATCTGCGAGTTGTCTTGGAGGCGGAGGCGCGGGCGCATTTGATCGACAAAGCGAACGGTGATGCCCGGACGGCTTTAAACGCTCTGGAGCTTGCGGCAACGACAACCCGGCCTGAATCACGCAAAGCGGATGCTGTGCGGCGCGTTAGTCAGGAAATAGCTGAAGAAGCCCTGCAACAGCGGGCTTTGACCTATGATAAGACCGGCGATACACACTACGATACGATCTCAGCATTTATTAAGTCGATTCGAGGCAGTGACCCCGATGCCGGTCTTTACTATCTGGCCCGGATGCTTAGTGCCGGGGAGGATGCCCGGTTTATCGCACGGCGTCTTGTGGTTTTAGCCTCGGAAGATGTCGGCAACGCGGACCCGATGGGATTATTGATCGCGAATGCCGCCGCTCATGCCGTGGAGTATGTCGGCCTGCCGGAAGCGCAGCTAAATCTGGCGCAGGCCGTGACTTATCTCGCGGCTGCACCGAAGTCGAAAGCGTCTTATATCGCCCTGAAACGGGCGCTGGCGGATGTCGAAACGGAGCGGGCTAACCCGGTTCCGAAGCCGATGCGGGACAGCCGGAGCGGGACGGGTCGCCCAGCCAAAGGGGACGTTCCGTATTTGAACCCGCATGAGTATCCCGGCAACTATGTCGCTCAAGAGTACCTGCCGGAAGGCGTTCAAACACAGGTTTATTATGAGCCGACGGAGAACGGGTTTGAGGCCGCAATTAAAGCGCGGATGGCTCAGCGATTGGGTGAAGATAGGTAGGTCGCCTCAGAGCCGTGGGACTGAAGTCTTATGCTGTGGGGCGCAGACGCTTAGTCTCGACCTTCGTCGAGAAGGAGCAGAAACGCCGGCCACGATCCTACTCTCTGTCTGCGAAGGCGGACATTGGGCGCTACGCCCCACAGCGTAGGACTTCAGTCCCACAGTTTCACATTCAAGTTTACAGACCAGGAACTCAGGCAGTTTCTTTTGCCAGCGCTGCCTCGAAGGCTTGAACCACGGAGCCTGTCTCCCCTTCGTGTTCCTGCAGGGTCTGCTCAATCAAAGGCACGACCTGCGAATGATCAGCTTTGGGGGGCTCTGAGTTCGCTTCTGTCATTTTTTTGTACACCAGTACAGCGGCACCGGCGATGCCGATTACAACAAGCAATGTTTTTACGTTCATAGATTTTATCCTCCTGCGATCAGTTTACCCGATCAGCGGATTTGCAGGAACTTGTGGGTTTGCAGAGACAGACTCAAGAGCGCCGGGTACTTCTTCACAGCTTCGACGCAGAGGGCGACGGCGGCGGGGTTCAGTGCATTGGGCTGGATCAGCGTTTTGCGGCCATGAGACCGCACACCGTCCAGCGCACGCATTAAATCTGCTTCATCATCCACCACATATTTGAATTCTGAGGCATGAGTCTCGTACCACGGATGCAGACGGCCTCCCTGGGGTTGTTTGGGAGAGACCGTAATATGGTCCAGAGCCCAATCCGGCTGAGGACGTGTGCCGTTGGTCTCAATTTGCAGATTGTAGCCTCGCCCGTGAAGCAGTTCACACAAAGGGTGCAAGCTTTGCAGGGTCGGTTCACCGCCGGTGAAGCAGACCCAGCGGCAATCCCCACCGACCCTCTCGATTTCATCCGCGAGTGCATTCACCGTGTAGGTTTCTTTGACCCGGAAGTCCGTGTCGCAGAATTCGCAGGCCAGGTTGCAGCCGGCGAAGCGCACAAAGACAGTCGCCTGACCGGACCGCAGGCCTTCGCCTTGCAGGGAATAAAAGATTTCGACGACCGGCAGCAGGCCGTCTTTGGCGATTGCCATGGCGACGCGCGTTGCCGCTGCCGGGTCAGGTGTCGCCCCGGCATAAGGCTTTCCGGAAAGTGTCTGCATCATAGCAGCAGTATACCCGGTCGACGGAAGCGCAGGGCTAACCGTTCCAGGGATGAGCCTTGTTTTTGGCAGGCTCAGTCGGATCTCCTCCCTGCCCGGTTTCATCGGCGGACTGCGTAGCACCGGGGTCAAGGTCGCCCGATGGCAGTTCGTCCCCGGCAGTGGTGGTATCTTCCGTAGTCGTGTTAGGGATCTCGCCATCGGCGGTTTCAACATATTCAGGTTCTTCAAGTGGCGGCATGGTCAATCTCCTGGCTCTGAGGCGGTTTTGTCTGTTTCGCCGCCGGCACGTGGTCCGGGGTAGGCTTCGCCGCCGTGCGACATCTCTCCGGCGCTTTGTTCCGGGGCATCTTTGCCGCCCGGTGACTTTGCGCTGCCGCTGCCTGTTTGATGCGGGTCATGGGGCGGCGTGTGTTCGGCTTCCGCCGTCGGCGTATCTTTGGTCAATTCCATAGTGGGCCCTCACTTTCATGAAATAGTTACCCGCCTGGCTATAAGCAGCAAACTTCCGGGAACAATCATGACGTTTACCGCGTAATTTTACCGGGAACAAAAATAACAGGTAATTGTTTCACTCTTGACAGCAACGACGCCGTCTTATCTATCTGATTGCCAAATCTCAGAACGTCTAAGCTGCTGAATGACTATAAATTTGCTTTTTTCCATGCGATCTTTCCGGGCCGTTTCTCTGCCGCCGGCTGCTGGGACACTTCTGCTCTTTTTTCTGCCGACATTTTTGGCTCCAGCCTCAGCTCAGGCTCCCGCTGGGGTCGGGCCTGCGACCGGCGGAGCGGCGGCGGCCGGCCCAGGCAGTAATGCTCCGGCGGCCAGCGGTCCCGCGCCGGGCGTGGCTGGCGGTGTGCCAAGACCGGCTCCTAACAGGCCCCTGACACTCAGCGATGTAGTCAACTCCGCAGTCGGCAACAACTCTGGACTGGTCATTGCCCAGCAGCGGCTGCAAAAAGCTCAGGAGCTGATTGTTCAAGTCAATGCACAGGGGCGACCCCAATTCAGTGCGGACGCGCTGGACGTGTATTCTACTTACAATGCGTTTGCGCCGACGTTAACCAACCCTGTGGTAACAAATCCAACCCTGCCAGGCGGCGGGGAAATCCCTTCTGTTGTCGACGCCGGGACAAGTTTTTCCACCGGGTTCATTGGGGAAGGCGGCGGCGGAAATGCGCCCAGCACCGGCAGCTCATCGACAATCGGACTGGGAACGACGACTACTTCAGGGACAGGTGCGGGTGTCGGCGCTCCGGCAACGGGCACGAACGGTGCAACGACACCTGGTACAAACGCGCCGGGGTCGCTTGGGGCGCAGTCTCCGGTAGCGCCCAGCAATGTTGCTCCGGCCACAGCGCCGACCGCCCCCACAGCCCCAGGTGCAGCGTCACCCGGCGCTGCCCCCGCCGCACCGGGAGCCGCCGCGCCTGGGGCAGCCGTACCGGCTACGACCGCGCCGGCCCCAGCAGCTCCTGGGGCCGCAGCACCCGCGACGGCTGCACCAGGGACCACCGCACCAGGCGGGGCGGCTCCCGGTGCAGCGGCTCCAGCGGCAGGTGCTGGGGCGTCCAACAACACGGGTGGAGATCTCCCCGCGTTTCTGGCCGCATATGCAGCCGCCCCACTTTCCGATTCTGTCCCGCCACCTCAATTTTCAGTGTCTAAGGCTCAGGTTGCAGAGGCTGCGTCGGATGACGAGCGCGAGAGGCCACGGGACACGACGACAGGGACCGATGGCAGTGGAACCGGAACAACCTCCACTTCATCGACCAGCACCGGCAGTTCTGTGGAAGGAAAACGAAACGATGCGGCGGCACGTGTCAGTGTCGCACAGTACCTAGACCTGTTTGGCCTGCTGTCGACGGCCCGAGGCGCACAGGACAATGTAAGGGACTTTTATAGCCTGGATATTGAGCGTATTCGGAATGAAACGGCACTGGCAGCAAAGAACCTGTTTTTCAATTTACTGTTGACTCAAAGCCAGGTCGCGACACAAACCGAACAGGTGACTTATGCTCAGGAAAATGTCCGCATCACGCAGCAGCGGCTGATCCAGGGCATTGTCTCCCGGTTTGACGTGCTGACTGCCGAAACGGCGCTTTCTACCGCCCGGCAGTTTTTGATCTCTTCGGAAGACTCGCGCGATCTGGCGCAGGCCAATCTCAGTTATCTTCTTGGTACTGATCCCGATCAGCCGCTGACTCTGGAAACCCCGCCGCTGCCGTCTCTGACACAGACAGTCAACTTAAAGCAAAGCACGCAAACCGCGCTTTCACATCGGCCTGAGATCCGGCAGGGAAGCAGCAATATTCAGGAAGCGCAAAGGCTGGTAAGATTGGCCGGGTCGACGCTTCTGCCGACTGTCAGCCTGGTTGCCAGCGGTCTCCAAACGACAACGGCTTCAGTCACCTCACCGCGCTCCTATGCGACACTCGGCGCACAGATCAACCTGCCGCTGGACGACGGCGGTGCGACCCGTTCCCGAGTGCGTTCGGCACGGATTGACGTGCAGACACAGGCTTTGACTTTAGAAGAGCTTAAGCTGAATGTGGCGCTGGAAGTCCGGCAGGCGACACTTAATATCCGCAATGCACAGGCTCAGGTCGGAGCCGCTCAAACAGGTGTCACGCAGGCTCAGGAAGCGGTACGTCTGGCTTACCTGCGTTATCAGGGCGGACTCGGGACATTTTTAGATGTGCTGAATGCACTTGCTCAGCTTGCAGCGACGCGCAATAATTTGTCCAGTGCCGAGTTCTTTTATCAGATCTCGCTTGCCCAGCTTGTCCGTGCCCTCGGGGGGCGGTAGAACTTTCTCGGATGGAATTAGGCTCAGAAAGAACTTTTTATGTGGATCGTCAAATTAGCTCTCAACAAGCCCTATACGTTCGCGGTTTTAGCACTGCTGATTCTTCTCTTCGGTGTCGGCAGTATTCTTAGTATGCCGACGGACGTCTTCCCTGCCATCGACATTCCCGTTGTCACCGTTATCTGGTCATACCCTGGCTTCACGCCGAACGACATGGAAAAACGGTTTGTCACTCAGAGCGAACGAGGCTACACGACATCGGTCAACGACATTGAGCATATTGAATCCCAGTCGGTTTCCGGCGTCGGTGTCATCCGAATCTATTTCCAGCCCGGTGCGGACATCGCCCAGGGAATCGCTCAGGTAACGGCGACCTCGCAGACGATCCAGCGTGTCCTGCCAGTGGGAACCCAGCCGCCCTATATCCTGCGCTACGATGCCAGCGACGTCCCTGTCATTCAGGCAGCAGTCAGCAGCCCGACGCTGACCGAGCAGCAATTGTCAGACTACGCCACAAACTTTGTCCGAACCCAGTTTGCGACCGTTCAGGGGGCCCAGGTCACTTTGCCCTATGGCGGACGCGGGCGTATTATCAATGTCGACATCAATCCGCAGCTTCTTTACGCCCACGGTTTGTCGCCGTATGATGTCAGCAATGCGATCAGCGCTCAAAACTTAGTCTTGCCGACGGGTGATGCCAAAATCGGTACGCGCGACTATACAGTCCAGATCAACGGCAGCCCGACTACTGTCGATGACCTGAACGATCTTCCCATCAAAGAAGTCAATGGAACGCTGATCTATGTCCGGGATGTCGCCCAGGTGCGAGACGGCTACTCGATCCAGCAGAACATCGTCAACCAGAACGGCAAGCGGGCAGTTCTGCTTCAGATCAATAAAAGCGGCAGCGCATCCACGCTGGATGTCGTCAACCGCGTTCGAGCCGCCCTGCCGCGCATTCAGTCGACGCTGCCGGCGGCGCTCAAAATCAATTTGATCGCGGACCAATCTGTGTTTGTCAAAGCCAGTGTCCAGGGTGTCGTGCGCGAAGCGACAATCGCGGCCTGCCTGACGGCGCTGATGATCCTGCTGTTTTTGGGAAGCCTGCGATCCACACTGATTGTCGCTGTCTCGATCCCGCTTTCCATTCTCGCTTCAATCGCCGTTCTCCATGCGCTCGGCGAGTCTCTTAACACGACGACACTGGGTGGCCTAGCGCTCGCTGTCGGAATTCTTGTCGACGATACGACGGTCACGATAGAAAACATCAACCGCTATCTCGGCATGGGACATCCGCTTCGCAAGTCGATTTTGGAAGGTTCTGCCGAGATCGCTCTGCCTGCGCTGGTTTCGACACTTTCTATCTGTATTGTCTTCCTGCCGATGGCCTTTCTCTCAGGTGTCGCACGTTACCTGTTCCTGCCCCTGGCCGAAGCCGTCATCTTCGCTATGCTGGCTTCCTACCTGCTGTCCCGAACGGTGACACCGACCTTTGCGATGTATCTGCTGCCGAAAGAAGTCGCGCTGTTTGCTGCTGAAGGGCATGAAGAGCAGAGCGGCGACACGAAGAACAGCGAAAACGGCGCTCATAGCAACGGAGCCCAGAATAATGGCAGCAATGGGAAGCACGGCAATGGCGTTCATAGCAACGG
>JBPBQB010000161.1:0-13387 GCA_050954545.1 Janthinobacterium lividum
ATGCAGGGGGCGGCTCAAGAATGCTAATTCGAGTGCTGTGCGGGGCTTTCAAGCCCTATGCAGGCATCAAAGTCCATAACAGGCTCTAGTCGCTGAACTACCGCACGCCTGCGGAAGTGTATTTCGATCCAACCTTACAACGAGACAAACAAGCACCGAAAGAGACACAGAAAGAAGAACGCGTCACACCTTGTCGACTTTTTTGCCCTACACTTAGGCAGAGGTAGCCGCTTTCTTCTTTTTGGCTGCAACCGCTGCCCCGCCCATGCCAAGTGCCAGCAGCAGGCTGAAGGAGACCGTCGTCGAGGCTTCGGGAACCGGGGCAGATACTGCGCCAGGGGCTGGTGTGATGTCGCTGACCCCCGCCGCGCCGCCTGGGCCATTCGAGGTCATGCTGACGAAGCTCTTCGCCGGGTCGGACGACGTGAAGGTCACCGTTTCCGACGTGCCGCCCGCCAGAACCGTGCCGGGGGTGGTGCCGTAGAGCAGGAAGTTGCCGGGCGTCGACTCGAAAACAGAGGACAGTGGTTCGTTGACGCTGTTAAGGAAGACGTTGGGATCGATGAAGCTGAACGTCAACTGGGTGGTGTCGGCGGTGGGCGTCAAATTGTAGACGTAATTATATGCGCCGTTGACGGAGCCGGTGACGGTCAGTTGTGCCTGTGCCGCAGGGGCCAGACCCAGCCCCGAAAGCGCGATGACTGCGAAGCCGGCTTTGTGTAGAATAGACAAGTGTTCTATCCCCTTTCTAAGAAAAAGCGAAGTGAGCGGAAAGGCTGGAACGCCTGCGGTCTGTGTATTTTCTGAACCCGCACTCTTTGCTACAGCAGAAACCATGCCAAGTAAAAGCACCAGAAACCAAAAAGGCCGCAGCGTTACAATAAAGGCCGCTGTGTTACAAATGCTTATTGCTTTGGTATTCCCGTGCGCCCACGCTACGTGCATGCATACGCGCAAGGGCCGCCCCAACCAAGAACAATATCAAATACACCCAAATCACTAAGAGAAGAATTTTTAAATGTTGCCTGACTCAACTTTGGCGGGTCAAAATTACGCTTTGTATTGCATAGGTTATGGACACGAAAAGAGACACCGATCAGTCGATTATCCTGAAAACGCGCATATGGACTCTTATCGGTTACTAGAATAGGGAGATCAGCATGGATTCGATAATGTTTTTTAGTTCTCCCGAAGTACAGATGGATTTGTTTCATCTTCATATTTGCCTGCCGCAAATAAAAAGGCTTTTCGTGTTAGCCCTTCGTCTGACTTAATCGAGGCATGTGTTTTGGCGCATCGTCATACCTTGAGCAGGGTTTATATCAGGATTTGTATCGCGGTAGAAAGTGGCCTTCAGGGCGAGCGCATCTTAATTAGTGAGTAGTCTTGTCAAATAGTCATTGTCCCAGCCTGCGCGTTTTTGTTTGGCCTTGATGCCTCGCTTATGGGTCGTCTCCTGCCGCAACAAGTTCAGGGCAATATGGCGCAGCACCGCGAAGTTTTGCGGGGCGTGGTCTTTACGAATGCGGCAGCGATCTTCGTCAAAGACCACATCCAAAACCCAGTGAACGCTGTTCTCAATCTCCCAGTGCTGGCGAATGGCGTGAGCGATTTTCTTGGCATTGCCCCGAAGACTGCTCAGGTAATAGTGAGTTTCCAGTGTCACTTTTGCACCGACGCGCCGCTCCCGCTCGACCATAATCAGGCTGGATAAACCCGTCCACTCCTGCTGAACGTCGGCCCAGCGTCCTTCCAGGGGTGCAAGGTCTACCTGAAAGACACGCCGCGCCTCGATCCGCCCGTGGTCTTTTTCCACACAGGCGGCGTAGTGATGCGTGACGGCCTCAAACTTACGGGCAGACGCATACTCAAAGAAACGCCCAACATCGTCATGCAGCGTTTCCTGGTTGCCCTTGAGTGCCAGTACATAGTCGCCGCCCTGCTGCACGATCTGGGAAGCAATGGCTTTTTGGCAACTCATGGCGTCCGCTGTGACGATGCAACCCGTCAAGTCCAGCAAAGACAAAAGCGCGGGAACGGCCGTGATCTCGTTGCTTTTGGCATCCACTTTGGCCTGCGCCAGCACCAGGCGTGAGGACGAGGCCCCGGCGCTGACCATATGAATGGAGTGCTGACCGCTGGCCGTGTTAAAGGAGCGGCGCAGCGTTTTGCCATCGACGGCAATGGTTTGCTCTTTGGTTTGCTCCTGAACTGACTGAACCCAACGAAGAAACCGCTCTGCGAAGGCGTCCGGGTCAAAACGGGCAAAGACGCGGCGGTAAGTGTCGGCCCTGGGCAGCCCGTTCACCAGAGGCAGACGCTCTTGAAACCAGGAATGCTTGGCCGCAGAAAACTCGACGATGTCGTCCCAGCCTTCGGCTCCGCAGAGGACGGCGCAGACGGCGATGACGAGAAGATCCGTCAAGGCATGCAGGCGGGTTCGCTCCACGCGGGGGTCTGGCAGATCAGCAAAGCAAGCGATCAAAGTAACGTCGGCGTCAACCATGAGACAACTTCTGAAGGAAGATGTCTCAGGATACCTCAACAAACACGAGGACACCATTTCAATTTAGATGCGCCAGCCCTGAAGTGGCCTTGCTGACGCCAAGCGTTTTGCAGATGTCGCTGATTGGCAAGGTAGGGTCCGCACACAGTGCCAGTGCGAGTGCCATCTTCTTGGCATCAAGTGCCGGTATGTGCCTGTTCGTCTTTCTCTTGCACACGCAGATACAAGCCTGGCTGTCGTGTTCTCGATCATGTTGTCCCGCTCAAACTGGGCGAAGGCGGCAACAATGTGAAACAGCAGCTTACCCATGGCGGTATTGGTATCGATACTCTCGTGCAGACTTTTGAGTTCCACGTCTTTGTCTTGCAGGCTCTGAACCGTTTCGATCAGTTGCTTGAGAGTTCTTCCGAGCCGGGATAGTTTCCAGATGACCAGAGTGTCACCGGGGCGCATGAAAGTTATGGCCTCGGCAACCCCCAGCCTGGCGGCTTTGACGCCGCTGGCCTTGTCCTCAAAGATCTTTTCGCAGCCAGCCGTGTTCAGTGCGTCGCGCTGCAGTTCCAGTTTTTGGTCCTGGGTGGAGACCCGGGCGTATCCAGCGAGCATTCTTCGTGTTATCCTGTCTCTTTTCTCATTTATACTACATCAAATGAGGCATTGATTTTTGAACGAGAAAAGAGACGGTGGCCTGAGAGTAAGCCGTGTTGCGATCAAGCGGGTTGGGGTATTGTCTCAGAATCGTTCGTTTCTGAGACAGAGGAAAATTGAGAAGAAACGCCCTTTTGTCGAAGCAACATTTCTTACAGCTGTGTTGCATGTCTCGGAAAAATGCTTCTGGATCTCAGCGCTTTAGAAGCCAGGTTGTCGATTGTTGCAATGTTTCACGCTAATCCTGTTGCAAACGGCGAATTTGGTGTAGCCAGTGACTATGGGCGTTTCGATATGGCTTGCGGATGGGTTTGTGGAGTGCCTCCACAGTACAATCCTATGGCACAATTCTATTCGACTGCAAGCAAGGTCCGCCTGTGGCTACGTATGGCCCGTCAGCGCAAGGCCAAGGTAATAAAGTCCCGCTACGGCAATCAATGCCGCCTCCCCGCCGCTCCGGTCGTGCCTAAAAGCTGGTATACAGAGCCGTCGTTGATGTAAATGCCGGAGTTGTTGCCCTGGGTATGGTTCCCGAACGAGTAGGCTGGGGCGGTGTTCATATCGCCCAAATTGCTCGTGAAGAAGTAAACGTCGTTGCTGTTGCCAGCAGCGGCGAAGATGCCATTTTGGAGGGCGATCGTGGACTGGGCGGCGGCAGGATGCGCGGCAGCCAGGCTAAAAGCAGCCAGGGTGCTCAGTATCAGAGCGGCTTTGGGTAAGAAATGCATGTTGGTTAAGTCTTTCTATCCATGTGAATTTTGTCGCAGACAAAGAATGACTACCAAACCTGCACAAATCATGCCAACCTAGCAAAAATAGCAGTTAAACACAAATATATCAAAAGAATATATCTAAAATAAAGGCCGCTGGCAATGAAGCCAGCGGCCCACGTCTTTTTCAGCCTTGCTTATTTCGTGCTAATCGGTCTCTGCGGCAGACGTCGATACCAAAGCTCTGCCTACTTCCT
Source organism: Janthinobacterium lividum (assembly GCA_050954545.1). Classification (GTDB taxonomy): domain Bacteria; phylum Armatimonadota; class Armatimonadia; order Armatimonadales; family Capsulimonadaceae; genus JANXMY01. The sequence continues at coordinate 4,122 of JBPBQB010000161.1, forward strand.
GCGGCACGAGCTGAAGACGGCAAGATTCCGGCAGAAACGCGCACATCGCAGTCATCGAGCAGACGAGCATTGATTCCTTATTCGATGTGCTGGGCGATCACTGGATCCGGCGGGAACGGCCTGATGGGGAGGTGCAGGAGGTGGCAGCGCGGACAAGCCGCGACGCTGCCGCTGTTGACGCTGTCGGCAATCTAGTTTGCATTGCCGCACTCCTGCACGCCGCCTTGCAGGTATTCCGCGAGGTAGGCAAGCCCCGGCGTCCCAACGTGAACCCGGCCCAGGCCGAACGCATCCGCCGCCGGATGATGCCTCGGTCTTTGCCGAGGTGCTGGGCGATGCAGGATTTGGTCAAGCCCTGCGCGTGCAGTTCCCAAGCTAGAGCGTGTTAGGCACTTTGGAGCAATTTAGGCGCTTTGGCGAGCATTAAAATGGCAAAAACGATGTAATGCAGCCCCGCAAGCGTCTCCGGCAGACGTTCATAGTCTTTGGCAAGACGACGAAACCGGGCCGACCAGGCAAAACTGCGCTCCACAACCCAGCGGCGCGGCAAAAGAACAAAGCCTTTCTTGGCTTCGGGCAGTTTGATGACTTCCAGTGCATACCCGCTCCTTTTGCAGCTTCGGCAGGGGCATCGCCTGTATAGCCCTGATCGACATACGCAAGCGTTACGGTTTTATCGGTGACTTTCTGTACCTGAGCGGCAAGTTCAGCGACCTGCGCTCGTTCTTGTTCGTCGCCAGGCGTAACGTGCAGCGCCAGCAGATGACCGAGTGTGTCCACCGCCAGCAGATGACCGAGTGTGTCCACCGCCAGCAGATGACCGAGTGTGTCCACCGCCAGCAGATGACCGAGTGTGTCCACCGCGATATGGACCTTGCTGGCCTTCTTGCGTTTGGCTCCGTCATAGCCTGCACGTCCGCCGCTTTCCGGTGTGGATTGCAGGGTGCGCCCATCGAAAATTGCTGCCGTCGGCTGCTTCTTGCGTCCCTGGGCGACGCGCAGCCTCTCGCGCAGATCGTGGACAATAGCCTCAAAACAGCCTGCCGCAATCCAGCGATGCGCCTGTTCGTAAACAACGCGCCAGGGCAGGAGATCAGTGGCAATGAGCCGCCAGGGGGAGCCTGTACGGACCATCCAGCGCAGCCCGTTCAAGGTTTCGCGCAACGGATACTGACGCTGGGGCGCATTTTCGGTCATCAATGTCAGGTACGGGGCGACAAACGCCCATTCATCATCGGTAATATCACTGTCATAAGGCGGGCGGGTAGACATACTAACAAAACACCTGACCGACTCCCAAAGTGCCTAACACGCTCTAGTGTTACCAACGTCGTTTCCGTCTCCACAGTATGCCTCATTTTCGGAAGGGTCTACTGCGGGATCTCTACGGACAATACATCGGTCTATAGACAATTAAGTCCCTTAGTGTTATAATGGGGAAGAATAGTTATAATGAAAACCCGATGACTACACAAGTGAAAAACTCAGACGTGCTTCAGAAGATAGACCGAGTCGACCGCAGGCAGGGTATGCCCTTGCATGTCATGGTGCGTCAGGCGCTGCATACTCTGATTGATCAGCACTTCCAAGACGGTCAGCAGTTTTGGACCGACGCTGTCCTCGTGAAGAAGCTGGGCGTTTCTCAGATAACAGTCCGGCGTGCCATCCTAGACCTGTGTAATGAGGGTATGCTCGATCGGCGCGGCGCGCGAGGTACGTTTGTTTGCAAACGGCTGCGAGAGGTAACCACAAACTTTTCGGTTGGTGTCGTCGTGCCGGAGTACGACTCCGAGGTGACGATGGGCTTAGTCAACCAGTTGTCAATTATCTGCCGGGATCATGGACGCCGAATGTCGATGTATCACACCCATAAGGGCGAGAAAGCATCCGCCGTGATTGACTTGATCCGCGAGACACTCGGCTGGGAGCACTTTGTGCTGCTTGGAAATTCAACTGAACTGACGCTGCATTTGTACCGTATTCTTGTCGAAGAAGGCTGCCGGGTTGTCAGCGTCGACTCGCTTTCTGAGGGTTACCCAGGTCCTTATGTCGGCGTGGACGACGGCGCAGGGATTCAGATGGGCTTGGACCACCTCGTCGAACTCGGCCATGAAGAAATAGTCCTTCTTGTCAACGAACCGGTTGAACAAGGGACCGTCGTCGCGCGTATTCATGCTTTCGACCAAATGACACGGGAGAAAGGACTTGTTAAGAGCCGCATCTTCCTCTGCCAAACAACCCTGTGGGCCAGCGCTGGGCTGGCAGCCTACCATGGAATGGAGGCGCTCTGGAAGCAGGGACACAGGCCAACGGCTGTTTTCACCATCTCGGACGCAGGAGCATTCGGTGTGTTACGCTGGCTCGCAAAGAATAATATTCGGGTGCCATACCAGGTCAGCGTTTTGGGATTTGGGAACGATAGTCCAGGACTGCACACGACTCCTGAGCTCACGACCATCGGTCAGCCCTATCGAAAGATCGCAATTCAGGCCATCGCTATCCTAGAAAATGGCGTTATTCTCGAAAATGGCGTGATGGAACAAAGTCATTATTTGTTTAAACCAGAGCTGATCATACGGGAAAGCACAGCGGTTCCCTTTCAATAGCCACTCGCATGAGAACCATCACACTCGCATGAGAACCCTCATATGAGAATCTTCAACGCATAAAAACTCTCAACGTCCGATAAATGACGCCTAAACGATCCATGACAAGCCAAACTTCCACTTACACTGCCGGAACGCTTACTTATAACCGAGCGCAGCTTGCCCGGCTTTTCTTTTGGCTGCTCTGGGGCGATGTTTGCTACATGCTGATGGAAAGTGTCGTTCCGAGCATCATGCCGCTACGGTTAAAGCACCTGGGCGCATCCAATACAACCACGGGGCTAATGCTGACTTCGATTCCCCTTCTGTTCGGCGCGATTGTTAACCCTATTGTTAGCGTCAAGAGCGACCGGCATCGCGGGCCATGGGGGCGGCGTATTCCCTTCATTTTATACACGCTGCCATTTCTCGTCATTTCGCTGATTGGCCTAGGATTTGCGGAGCGGCTCGGCAGCTGGGCCGCAGTCGAGTTTGGCGTCGAATCGCCGCGTGAAGTTGCAATTGCAACTATCGCTATCTTCATTTTGGCGTTCACCTTTTTCAACAGTTTTGTTACGTCCGTCTTCTGGTACTTGTTTAACGATGTTGTTCCCGAGCCGCTGCTGGCTCGGTTCATGTCGGTCTTTCGTTTGTTTAGCATGGGGTCGCAGGCGCTTTATAGCTTCTTTGTGTTTCAGTATGCCGGTGCGCATTCGGCAGAAATACTGGCGGGGGCTGGTCTCCTTTACTTCTTTGGCTTTGGGCTGATGTGCCTCAATGTCAAAGAGGGACAGTATCCGCCGCCTAGTCCGTACATCGGAAATGAACGCGGTCCAGGAAGCGCGGTCAGGACATTCGTCAAAGAATGTCTTTCCCTGCCGCATTACTGGTTCCAGTTCCTGAGCGCTCTGTTCATGAGCTTGTCTTACGCGAACGCGATATTTGCCATCTTCTTTTATCAATCAACAGGATTGGATTTGCAGCAGATTGGCATCGTGCAAGGCAGCATTTCGCTGGCGGCAGGCGCACTGATCCCCTGGTCCGGCTGGCTTGCGGATCGCTTCCATCCTCTCAGAATTGTGATTGCCGGCTACTTGGTGACGATCCTGCTCGCGATACCGGCGACGTTTATTTGGTTCTTCTGGCATCCAGTCCCGAAGATCGCGTTTTTGGCATGGCTCGTGATCTCAATTGTGTTCACCGCTCCGGCAGCAGCATTAATCGGAATATGCGATCCACCGCTCTTGATGCGGATTTTTCCGCGAGATCGCTATGGTCAGTTCTGTTCAGCAAACGCCTTGTTGCGTTCGGTCGGGGGGATCATCGGAGGGGTGCTGTGCGGAGCCTTCTTTGATCTTCTGAAGGCGCATGTTCCGCCGCAGAGAGTTTACTGCTATACGGCAGTATGGCAGCTGGTGTTTATGATTCCGTCTTTGTTCTTCCTCGTAAAGCTTTATCAAAGCTGGAAGCGCTATGGCGGGGACGCAAGTTACGTTCCGCCGCTGCCTTCCCACGTCTCGATGCAGGTGAATACAGGTCGCGATGCGGAGCCAGGGATGATTGCAACTCAGGGCACAACGGATGCAAGTGACAGTTTCTCGCTCAAGTGACAGTTTCTCGCCTAGCGTGCACAGAACGCAGCCAAGGGTCGCTCCTTGACAGAGAATAACAGTAATGTTATAATAGTTCAGATGGATATAACTAACCGGTTCAAGTTGAGTTTCCGCAGAGGAAGACCGGAACTCAGCCAGGGCATAGTATCAATCTCAATGCGAAGAAAGGACAAGACAAAAAGAAAGGATGAGACAAAAAATGAAGTTTGATTATTGCAGGCTGGAAACCCAGCACTCATTCGCTTTGATGGCGCTTACGGTACTCTCGGCGCTGATTGCAAGCGGGTGCCATTCACAGCCGAAGATTGTTGTTCTGTCGTCCTCGGACCAGACTTATTTTCAGGAAGAGGCGCAGGCAAGCCGGGGAGATATCACGACTTTGAGCCAGGAAGATCAGGCTAAGCTGCAAAAATTATATGGCGCTCAAGCGGGTCCAATGATCAAGTATCAGTATCAAAAGTCAAACCACTGAAATCCTACGGCAAACCACTGAGATCTCAAGTTAAGCTACTGAAAAATTGTGGTCTTCTTCGGCTGGAGAGTGGTAGCTGAGAAGCCAGATCGGTAGCTGAGAAGCCAGTGAGCCTCAGAACTGCTGCTCGGTATCAAAATGACTTGCGGCTATTCAAAATAAATTTTGGCTGTATGGCAACAAAATCTATTGACGAAGGGGCATATTAATGTTATACTGATTTTCATTGGTTATAATCAATATAACCTCTGGGGTATGCAGAATAGATCTGGGGTATCAGATTCAGGAGGCAGCAGATCGGCAAGTATTCCCTCTCGCTTGGGCGCATCTTAAGATGCTTATAGTTTAATTCGTTTATAGTCTAAACCAAGACCACTCTCATATGGAAGGAAAGAACCAATGTCATATTTATTTAAGAAGCCGAACAATTCCGGTTTTACGCTCATCGAGCTTCTCGTTGTGATAGCAATAATTGCTATTCTTGCCGCTATTTTGTTTCCCGTGTTTCAAAAAGTCCGGGAAAACGCACGCCGTACCGCCTGTCTCTCGAACCAAAAGCAGCTTGGACTGGGATTTATGCAATATGAACAGGATTTTGACGAGACCTTTCCGAACGGTGCGAATTATTCGGGCGGCTATAATAACAACGCTTGGGCGGGTGGGCAAGGCTGGGCAGGTCAGATTTATCCCTACGTAAAATCGGCGGCGGTTTATACTTGCCCGGACGACAGCTCGGCTACTCTGACCGGTGATACTTACGGTCCGGTGTGGTCACGGCTTTCTTATGGACTGAATGCAAATCTTGTCACGGGTCCTCATGGCGTGGAAACGCCCGCAAAACTTGCAAACATGGGTGCGCCCGCAAGCACCGTACTTCTTTTTGAGATCGTGAGTGGTGAAGTCTACATCAATGGCGGCTGGCAGAACGACACGAACAGCAGCATCGGCTGGGGTATGATGCCCCCTGTGTTCGGCAACGGTGGATTGACTGGCCCTGGCGCGGATGCGACAGGCGACTATATCTGCAATGATGTGACCTCTGCAGGTACCTACGCAGGGCGTCACACCGATGGTGCCAATTATGCTGTTGCGGATGGTCACTGCAAATGGGTCCGTTCAACGCAAGTTGCAAACGGCTACGGCGGCCCCACTGTGACCGATGGTGGTTGTGGTACCACCGGTGACGCCCCTGATACAAACCATTTGACGCAGACGCTTCCTGGAGCTTCTGCGCCTACAACATTCTCGCTGACCTACGGAGTCCCATAAAACAGCTTTGGCCGAGAATCAATCTCAGCCTACTTTTCTTGCCTCCTCCTCCTGCGGCAGCGTCAACTGCCGCAGGAGTTCAAATGTTCCCCCGTTCACTTCCGCACCCCATGTCACTTGCCCCGTATCACTTGAGTTATGCACCCTGATCCTGCTAAATAGCGCCATTACCCATGATCGCCATAACAATAGTTAAGCCTGGTTTGGTTCCGTCCAGTGAAAGTACTATCCGTCACTGTCCAGAAGACCGGATTTACTGCCTTTGCCCGGATTTACTGCCTTTGCCCGGATTTACTGCCTTTGCGAGGATGCCGTCTATTTGGGCCAGCACAAAGAAGCGCGGCTGGAAGATGCTGACTTGCCTCCGGTGGCTTAGCGGCGCAAACGAAGCAAGGAGCCGCTGGCTCCCTCGGTCAGTTACCCTGCCCAGCCTGAGCGCAAGCGCATCGAAACGGTGCTCAGCCGGATTGCTTTGGCCTTAGGGCGCACTATTCACACGGTCTCACTGTACGCATTATTTATGCGGCCACGCCGCGCGGGTTTGAGCTAAAGACCTTTTTTACCCTGCGGGATCATACTTTGCTCGCTACAATATAGAAACGCTGCTCAGGCTTATTTATGAATATCCGATTTACGAACATACTCTTTACGAACAGGCTCTGCTTCCGCAAAATGCTGGCCGTTGTCGTCTTCGCTCTTGGCTCCCATCCTGTTCAAGCGAAACCGCCCCTGCAGCTGCAAACAAAGCTGCATGCTGGCTCTTTCCGGGGGGCCACGATGCCGTTTACGACTTACGAGGCGGAAAATGCACGCCGCAGCGGGGCGCGTGAAAACGTGGACCCCAGTGTCAAAGAAGCGTCATCGGGAAAAAGCTATGTGCAATTAGGCGCGACCGGAGACTCCATACAGTTTAACAACGTTATCGCGGCAAATAGGCTGATCCTGCGCTACAGCATTCCGCGAGGAAGCGCCGGAACGCTGAACTTGTACTTGAATGGCGTGTTCAGTCAAAAGATTCCTCTCGACTCGGCGCATTGCTATGATGCTGGGAAACCAGACTTTTTCATCCGCCGTTATGACGAGAAGGCGGTTACGATACACATTCCGGCCGGAAGCAGTATCAAGATTGAGAAGGAAGATGCGGACAAGTGTTCATGGTATGGCATTGACCTCATTGATCTAGAGACCGCCCCTAAGCCGCTGACGATGCCGGCGAACTGCGTTTCTATTGCCGACTTCGGCGCCTCCGGCACAGGGACTAGCGACAGCCGCTCTGCGATTGTGAACTGTCTCCGCACGGCCCAAAAGCTGCATAAAGGGGTATGGATTCCGCCGGGAACGTATTCCGTTTCGTCGCGCATCGAGATTCCTGCGGGAGTCAATATTCATGGTGCGGGCTACTGGTATAGCTGCCTTTACTATCCCAACCCAGGAACAACCTATTCCGATGCGATCGGATTCAAGATCGACGGCAGCAGCACGGTTTCTCATATTAAGTTCGTAGGCAATGGCCTGTCCAGAGCCGCCGCCACGATCCTGTTTGGCTCAATCGGCAGCTTTGTCACTCTTGATCATTGCTGGATCCAAAACGTGGGATGCGTCTTTGGCTGGTGCGACTTTCATCACAACACGGTCAAAAACTGCCGTATTTACGGGACCTACTTTGACGGTATTCATTGGGGCGACGGCGCGGCCTACGACAATCTCGCACAAAACAACTATTTTCGTGGCCTCGGCGATGATGCGATCGCGCAGGTCAATCGCAGCGACTTCGGATTGGCCCATGACAATGTGGCGGAATTCAACACTGTCGTCGCCTCTTACTGGGGGCGTGGCATGTCTGATGTCGGCGGCGACACTTTAACCCTACGCGATAACATCATCAGTAGCACCTATCTCGCCGGAGTGATGATCTCGACCGAACCACTCAGCCCCTCGGTCTCAAGACCCATTCGAGGCTTGAAGCTTTTGCGCGATACGATCCAGTTTTGCGGACATACCGGTCATAACCACGCAGGCATCCATTGCTGGCTCTCCACGAACCCAATGCAGGATATTTTGATTGCCGACTGCTTGGTCAAAAATGGCGAGACAGGCGGAATTCATTTCGACAACACCGGGTACGGCGATAGTGCCGGGCGGACAGTAATAAAAAACACGATTGTCAAACAAAATGCTGGTTCCGCCTACTCGAACGATAATAAGAAGATTACTCCCGTATTGATTGGAAACACGATGAAATAGCTTTGCCTTACTGCCCTTGGCCGGAGCCACCCATCGATTTCCAGAAAACGGATCGGAAGTCAATAGATTTTCGGCAAGGAAATAAAGTTGCTGCGTAACTTCTGATAGAAACAAAAACAACTTGGGTAGTGGCTCAAATCGGTCTGAGGGAGGTAGGATGCGTCTATGCTTACTCCCTGTCCGCGTTGCGCTCATTGCGGCAGCGAACATCTCGTCAGTAACGGTCATGCCAAAAACGGCATACTGTGCTTTCAGTGCCGGACCAAAATATTCAAGATCGGCAAAGCGGAGTAAGCGCGACATTTTCGAGCCCACCGTTGTCTCGTCTTCGCTGTAGTCTCGTCCCCCGGATGCCTTGCATCCGGGGGATTTGTCACTTAGAAAAAGCCTTCAAAGCCGAGACCGAAAGCAAGCAAGCGGTAAAAGCGACTTCGACAAGCCCCTGAGTGGTCGTTTCATCGAATGATGAGGGTACCTTCGTTATGTATAAACATCGCAAACGCACTGTTGCAACTCTGGCAGGGTGTAAGGTCTGAAACGTGCGTTTCAGCTAAATGGTGCTTGTTCAATTTTTGTATCGGATAACCTTCCGTTGCGGGTCGCCATCCGTTACTTTTATCGTCTTGTAATCTTGCTTTAATTCGGTACCGATAATGCTTTTTAGCGCCACCAAGACCTGATACTTCTATAGGTTTTGTACTTTTCGACCTGCCTTGAGCAAAACCAGCGGTCAGCTACGTCTTTTCGCTTATAGCCTTTCTGATCTCTCCTGGCTTCCGATAACACTCTATTATCGGAGTACCACAGGCTCTTTTTTAGACATGCGTTTTGAAATACGTTCTAAGAATGTATCTCAAAACGTAAGTGTTGGGTCAAGCTCATGCCAGCGTCGAAACCACAGTAAGGCACAGGCAAGTTTGACGGTCGCTATCTAGCGATCTGCACGTTTGTCATAGCGCACGAGAATGGCGCGGCAGCGAGACAGCCAGGCAAAGGTGCGCTCGACCACCCAGCGGCGGGCAGGATGCGTCTTCTCCTGCGGGGCATCGAGTTTTTCTTCACCGAGGCGCTTGATGTGGGGCA
>JBPBQB010000178.1:0-13378 GCA_050954545.1 Janthinobacterium lividum
CTCCCAGACGGTTCGACTGCCAACCGGCGTTACGACGAATACCTCCGACCAGAACGACCGCATCGCGACGGTCAACGGCAGCGCGACGCACAGCTATGACCTCGACGGCAACGAAAAGACGGTGGCCGGACAGACGGCGAGCTATGACTTCGAGAACCACCTGGTGAGCCTGGCAAGCGTCGCCAACGGCACGGTCTTGGAGAGCTATGCCTATGACGCGGATGGCAACCGGTACTCGGTCTACATCAGCGCCAACACGCCGACCACGACGAGCTACGTTGTGGACACGAGCCTGCCGTATGCCTCAGTGGTGGAGGAATACAGCGGTTCCACGCTGGCTGCCCGCTATGATTATGGCGATGACCTGGTGCGGATGGACCGGAGCAGTCCTTCCGTCTCGACGTCGTATTACTTGTACGATGGGCTGGGCAGCACGCGGCAACTGGTCAGCACGACAGGCGCTCCCACGGATACTTGGGGCTACTCGGCGTTTGGAGAACTGGCTGCTCACACTCCGTCTACCGGTGGCACCGTCAACCCGTTCCTGTTCAACGCCCAGCAGTTTGATACCGCTTCCGGGAACTACTACCTGCGAGCCAGGTACTATGATCAGAGCAATGGGCGGTTTGTTAGTCAGGACCCTTACGACGGGAGTGACGATGATCCTGTCAGCTTGCATCGGTATCTGTATGCTGGTTGTAATCCAGTTGATAATGTTGATCCCAGTGGCAACGACTTTGGTGAGATTGACACGCTAGTTGCTAATGGAATTGCAGCAGAGGAGGATGCAATTATTACTCCAGCTACCGCTAATATCATCGCCAGTCAATTCGCTGGTCGTGCTGCTCTAAGTTTCGCAACTAGCCCTGCCGGCGTTTTTGCCGCACGAGCGATCTTGACATCATTTGTAGGTATTCCTGCGATTTTGATTTCTGCGGCAGCCGTTGAGAGCGCTTTTGCCAGCGAAGATGATGACGATGATGAGCAGAAGCCAAATTATTATTTCAGAGGAACATCAGTCGGCTTTCCGGGTGGCGCTAACGCACAAAAGTTTCAGGTTTCAGAAACAAGCAGTGATCCAGCCATAGCTACTGCCTTTGCTCTGAACAAACAAAGCTATGGTGGCACGACCATAGTCGAAGCAGCTTCTCGTGACGATTTAACTGGTCTGGAAATAACTAAAGCTCCCGATATGACTTTCGGTCAGGAACTTGGGTGGTATGTGTTCACGCCTCCCACCGACTTTGCAGCAAGAGCTAGCATTAAAATAAGCTCACAGTCCTCTCGGACAATACTTCAAGGCATGGGTGTCTCTCTTTCTTACATTACGTATAGCAGAGACGACCTTACACAACAGCTTAGAGCACTTGATGGTCATCACTTGTCTGAACCCCAAATTCAGAGTTATGTTGCACAAGCCAAAGCCATAGGAAACTGAAGTGGCTACCAATTTTTACACCGAATTTTTCGTAGATCGCATTGAACCACACGCTGATAGTGTGCGTGTGATAGGCAGGGTATATGAAGGTACTATATATTTAGGTCAAATTTTCGATACTATTTATGACAACTATGGGTCATATAAATCCTCAGAAATCGTGGCTCCTTTGAGAAAAAACAAGCAACAAGTTCGTCTACGAGTGGACAAGATTGAAGTGTATTATCAAGATACTGATCTGCTTGAAAGTGGCACTTCGGGCATACTGTATCTTTCCGGCCCAGGTACACACAGCATTAAGCCTCAAAATATCTTGGTCATGCCAATGGCTTTACCGGCGTAAAAAAATCACGTAGTGCCCAGTCCTTTCTGTAAATTGCTAATAGCTTAGATGGGGAAGCTTTGCTTCTACAGAAAGAACTTTACACTATCGTGAACAACGAATGCATCCGTCCGCCTTCTCTTGCAACTAGGCTTGTTCCTTGACAACCGAGTGAGCTACCGCCTTTCGTGAGGCAACAGTAACTTACGTTTTTTGATACTTTAGTACTTCTATGAATGTCCGGCCTCCACTTCCTTGTCAGCCGCTTCCTCGCCTGCGGTGGCTTTTTGTACTAAGCGTCATAACAACGGCTTCGGGCTTCGCTTCCAGCGCTGATGGACAGCGCTTGACACCGCCTCCCTTTGCGTTGCCTCCCGCTAGGTCCCAGTCACCGCTTCCTGCACAGGAGCCGCCTAGCTCGCTGGCACGCCGGGTTCAGGCAAGGCCGGTTGTCAGACGATCCGCCACCGAAGCGCAGCTCAATCAGGCATTGATCGCTGAGGCATACCGGCGCAATGCGGCTCATGTCGCCGGGCTGCTGGCCCAAGGCGCAGACCCGAATGTCCGTGACAAAGCCGGAGTTCCCGCTCTCGTTTACGCGGTGGCCGGCAAGGACAATGCACCCGTCATCACGCTGCTGCTGAAGAAAGGCGCGAACGTAAATGCACAGGATCCACGCGGCAACACGGCGCTGGACGAAGCCGTGCAGCTTGGTGCGAGCCCGCTGGTTGCACTACTGCTCCAGCGAAATGCAAATCCTAACCTGCGGAACGGGGCCGGGTTCACGCCGCTCGGGATTGCGGTGGCAAAGAATGACAGTACGATTGTCAAGCTGCTTCTCAGCCACGGCGCGGAGTCCAACGCCGCACAGCACGCGGGAATGTCCCCGCTAGTGATGGCGGTCGGGCTAGGGAATCCAGAGATAGTGCGCCTTCTTCTTGATGCCGGTGCTCCCGTCAACCCCAGTGCCAAAGATAGCAGTATCCCTCCGCTGTCGGTCGCGGCGGCTTCCCTGCGCCCTGCCCCCGGCAGTCAGGCCAAAGACGCTGTCCTGCGGGAGCTGCTTGATCGCGGAGCCGACCCCAATGCGCGGGATCAGCAGAACAATCCACCGCTGCTGGTGAGCGTGTCGCGCGGTGCCTTTGTAGGAGCGCGGCTTCTGCTGGAACATGGCGCGAAAGCCGACGCCCAAGATGATTCAGGCCGCTCCGCCCTCATGGTGGCCGCCGCACAGGGCAACGCGGCCTTGGTGCGCTTGTTGCTGACAAACGGTGCGGCCGTCTGGAGCCGGGACAGGCAGGGTTTCAGTCCGCTTTTATGGGCCGTGCGCTTCAACCACACCGAAGTGACCAGCGCTCTGCTGCAAGCCGGAGCGCCGGCAAACGCCGCCAACCGTCTGGGCTTCACCCCGCTGATGGCCGCCTGCTGGAAAGGCAATGCCACGATCGCGAAACTGCTGCTGGAAAAAGGTGCCAGCGTGAAGGCCGCCGACCGAACCGGCATGACCGCCCTGATGCTGGCGGCACATTCCGGGAACGCGTCTATTGTGGAGATGCTTCTGAAGAGAGGCGCGGATGTCAATGCACGAACAGCGCAGGGAGCCACGGCCATGAATTATGCGAGCGTCCACAAAGCCGTGCTTGCCCTCTTGCTTCCGCATGTCGCTGTTCAAAGCAAGCCGTCTGCGCCACGGGTGCTGGGGCTGCCACCGGTCGCTCCACTGGTCCCGATGGCATTGCCTGCAACGGGACCTGCGTTGCCGCCGAACGCTCCGATGCCAAACATCTCGCACTTGCCTACCGGGCCACTGGTTCCAGGCGCTGACGCAACGCCCCATGTTCCCGGTCAGCCTTAACATGTCAGCCGTGATTCGCATCCGAACCAATAAGTTCAACACTCATCAGTTCAAAAGAACTCATCAGGATCGTCAAAGGACAATATTCATGGCTTTTAATTCCCTCGATAGTAGCACCTCAATACTGCCTCAGTTCTCGCGCTGCCGGATGCACTTCTTTGGAGCGGTGGCAGCCACCAGTTCTCTGGCGCTGCTTATGGCCGCGGGTACGCAGGCCGAGACATTCCAGGCAGTGCCGACCAGTACTTTGCCGCCCGTGCCGGCAGCTGCACCGACCACGCAAACCAAGCTGCGATCTGCATCCCCCGGCATCCCCTTTGCTGGTCTCAGCCTGCAAGCCCAGGACGGCGTTTCGCTGCTGTATGTCAACCAGGGCGGCTACGGCTTCGGCACGGCGAACCCCTTGGACACGCCCCAGATCAAGGCCGTCTTTCACCTCAAGAACGACACGGACAAGCCGATTACGCTGGACCGATTTCAGCCCTCGTGCCACTGCACCACGGCTGCTGTCGAAGGTTCACCCGCCGGGGCCGTCCTGCCAACCATCGCACCGGGCAAGCAGGTCACCATCCGCGTGATCGTGGACCTCGCCGGGCAACCCGCCGGCAACCTCGAAAAGACCGTCACCGTCTACATCACAGGCCACAGTCAGCCCGCTGCCGTGTTGGCTATGGAAGGCGTACTTACCCCGCTGGTGGAGCTGACGCCCGCACTTCTCGATTTCGGGACAGTGGCCGCAGGCAAAGAGAAGACCCTGCCGGTCACGCTGACCGTAGACCCGCGCCTTGCCACAGGCGACCATCTGCCGCAGTTGCGCTCTTCCAACGGGGCGCTGCGCCTCGTGCCGCAGCCGACCATCGTGGCGCTCGCAGCTCCAAATGCAGCGGCAAGCAATGGGACCAAAGCCCTGCCAAAGTCCATTACCCGAACTTACAACGTCATCTTGTCCGCGAACGCGCCGATTGGACCGGTGAACGGTACTCTGTCGTTTGCTCCGTCGAACCAGGCTAATCCCGTTGCCGCGCAGGCCTTCACCGCCGGCTCCATCCTGCTGCTGGGCCAGGTGCAGGGGGAAGTGAACGCCCTGCCGCAGTCTTTGGCGTTTGGCACGGTCAAGCAAGGGGAAGAAGCGACGCGGCAGGTTGCCTTGATGGGAGATGACGCCGATGACGTGAAAAGCGTTTCCGTCACGTCGCCGAGCTCGGCGGTCAGCGCACGACTTCAGCCGCTCTCCCCCTCATTTGGCGCGGGGGGGCAGCTTATGACCAGCACCCGGAGCATTTTGGTCACGCTCAGCCGCGATACCCCGCCCGGCACGGTGCAAACGCAGCTCAAAGTCAGCCTCGCCAGCGGTCGCCGGCTCATCATTCCTGTCAGCGCTTACGTGAGCGCGCCCGTTGCCTTTTAGTTCGAGCCCGATTGATTGAAGAAAATTTCAGCCAGACGAATGTCAATTTTGGAATTATTTGGGTTCTTCCGTATATTTGATGAAACTTGGCTAGGAAACCGGGTTCGCAGTTTCCGCGATGTTTCTCACGTCTTTTAGTCGTCCTTAGGTCGTCTCTTAGTAGGAGGCCAGCACTCGCGCTCGAAGCAGGCCAAAGCTAGCTCGCCCGTACATCTGGCGTTTGATCGTCTTCAGACGGTTCACCTGGCCCTCCGTCTGACCATTGCTCCATTCCGAAGAAAGGGCCGCAGTCACCGCCGCCAAGTCCTGCCGCAGACCCAACCCGAATAGCCGCAATTCGGAGCACTGGCTGTGCTGGGACTGTTCCAACCAGGCAGACAACTCAGCAGCCTGGCGGTCTCTCACCATCCGGATGAACTGCTGAACCAGTGTCTGGGCCTCCCGCAGAGGCGGGGACAGTTGGCACAGGCGTTCCACAAATGCCCTCTGGTACTCCTGCGCCGACGGTTTGGCACTCAAATGGCCCTGCATCCAGCACGCCACACTGTAAACGGAAGGCACCAGCGGAGAGGCACGCCCTCGACCACTGGAAGTTGGGGCACGCAGATCGTGGACGGATTCCCAGACGCTCGCATAGCTGCCGCCAAAGCCTTGCGCTTGCAGCTCCCGGAACAACTGCGCCGCGTTGTGGCAGCCGGCAGCAAAGCGCTGCTTGAGGTAAACGGAGAACGCGTCGATGGAACGGGCGCTCCGGCGGCGACGAGAGCGCTCCGGAAAAGTCTGGGCGGCGAGGTACCGCTGAACGGTTCGGCCTCCGATGCCCACCTGGCGGGCGATGGCTTCAATGGTCAGGCCTTGCCGGTGCAATTCATGCACCTGGGCGTAGTTCGCCAATCGCCTCTCCCGCCGCTGGGCGCTTTCCTTTTTCCTCGCCTGCTCCGCTGCGGAAGCCGGTTGCTTTACCACAAGCTTCCCTGCTTCTCCTGCTTTTGTCGATGTCTCCGGCGGTGTCTGAGTCCCAGCTGTATCGCCGGAAGCTGTGTTCATGGATGGAGCGGGCATCTGCTGCATCGCCTCACGCAGTTGGTTGTGGTGGCCCAGGAGCACTACGCCCGCCAGGCCAAATCCAAAAACACCCGACGCGCTTACGCCTCTAACTGGGATGGCTGCGCCCGCTGGTGCCAGCCTCACGCTTTTGCCCCGCTTCCCGCTTGGCTTAAGACCGCCGCCCTCTACCTGACCGCTCTCGCCGACGCCTTCAAACCCAGCACCCTCGGACGGCGCCTTGCCACCATCTCCCAGGTTCACCAGGCCGCCGGTCATGAAACCCCGACCACCGCCGCGACTGTCCGCCTCGTCTGGGCCGGCATCCGCCGCGCCAAAGGCACGGGGCAGCAGGGCAAAGCACCAGCTATCACTGCCGAGATCAGCCGCATGGTGGACACCCTTGATGAACGACTTCTCGGCGTGCGGGACCGGGCGCTGCTTTTGATCGGCTTTGCCGGAGCCTTCCGCCGCTCGGAGCTGGTGGGCCTGGACGTCAAAGACGTGCATGCCGGGCACGACGGCCTGACCATCCTCATTCGCAAAAGCAAAACGGATCAGGAGGGGCAGGGGCGGAAAGTTGGCATCCCCTACGGCTCGCACCCCCATACCTGCCCGGTACGGGCCTACCTCGCCTGGCTGGAAAAGTGCGGGCTGACCGAGGGGCCGCTGTTCCGGTCCGTCAACCGCCACGGCCAGCTTCAAGCATTGCGTTTGTCGGACAGAGCCGTGGCCTTGATCGTCAAGCGGGTGGCCAAGAAGGCGGGGCTGAACCCGGACAAGTATGCGGGGCACAGCTTGCGGGCAGGGCTTGCGACGAGCGCGGCGCAGGCGGGTGTCTCGGAGCGTGCGATCATGGCGCAGGCGGGGCGCAAGAGCGTGATGGTGGCGCGGCGCTACATCCGCGACGGCTCCTTGTTTCGCGACAACGCCGCAGCCCAAATTTGACTCTGAAACTCGCAATCGCCTCAACGCGGAACTGCTCCAGGTTGAGGCGATTTTAGAGTCTCACTCCTCTAGTTCGGCGTGATCTCTAGTTCGGCGTGATCTCTAGTTCGGCGTGATCTCTAGTTCGGCGTGATCTCCAGCCCGGCGATCTGGGCATTGTCGACCGTCGCATGCAGATGAAGAACGATCTGGCCGCTTGAGTTCACCGTCGTGTTGAAATCCTTCACGTCCGCCTTGTTGGCAGCCCCGGCATCCGCAAAGATGTCGAAGTTCGTCAGCGCCTGAGTGCCGTTGAGGATGATGTTGAACTCCCGCTGCCCGGCAGCGGTCCAGTAGGTTTCCGTAAAGTGCAGGCGGACGTGGTAGGAAGCGCCCGCCGGCAGATTGGGAACGGTGTAGATGACATCGCCGCCGTAGCGAGCGGTCTGGTAGACCATCGCAGGGGCAGCGTTGGCGACGCCGGCGACGGCCACGGCTCGGCTCGTCGTTGCGGCTCCGCTTCCAGCCGAAGTAAAGAACTCGTCCGCGACAAACGGACTGACGGCGCTTCCCCCGCAGTTGATCTGACTGCCGGCTGCCGCCTTAATGATAGTGTCACTGATCGACGCCGGCGTGCGGGTTAAACCTGCGCTGTCCGTTGCCGTCACGCTCAGCACATAAGGCCCCGGCAGCGGAGTGTTCCAAACAAAGCTGTAGGGCGTGCTCGAAGCCGTGCCCAGCAGCTGCGTGCCGCCTGCCTTGGTGGAGGCATAGAAATCTATCTTACTGATGCTCTTGCCAGACGCTGCGGTGGCCGCCGCGCTGAGAGTGACAGGCTGACTTGCTGATGCCCCATTAACGGGAGACGTGAGACGTGCAGAGACCGGCCCGATGCCGGCCCCAGTGTAGATGCTTTGGATCTGCGCATTGTTCTGCGAGCCGTCCGGCCAGCCATGAAGCATCATCGTATCCCCGTTTGAGATGCCGGCCTGGAAATCGGCGACATTGTTGGTCACGTTGCCTGTCGCGGCGAAAACACTGGACCAAGCGCCGGGATAAACAGAATAGATCTGAGGATTTGTGCGGGTGATTCCGTGACTGGAAAAATCCTGGAAGGGCGCAGAAAACGAAGAGTAGCGTGCGGAGCTTTCCTCGGGGATCAAAAGAATATTCGGATACGCGGCTGCCGTCTGCTGGAACGGGGTCGGATCATAGAGGTTCCCGCTTGGATCGACAGTCGTATCCACGTAAAACAAAGAACATTGCCAGCGGTTTTGGGCATACGCGATCTTATTTTGCAGCACGGCGGCAATGGTCGTTCCAGCCTGCACGGCTTCGGTCTGGGTTGGCCGGCTGCTGCTGTCAAAGACGACTTGCTGCGGACGGATGCAGACGCCGACCTTGAGGCCTGCATTACGAAACGCCTGAAGGAACAGATCGTCGGTTTTGCCGCTGCTGTCCTGGTATTCCATTTCGGGAGCTAGCGCGGCGATCAGCGCCGGGTCACCGACGTAAGTGTGGGTAGGCTGGGAGTACTGCTCGCCTTCCAGGTCCCAGAAGATAACTCCCTGAGCATTGCGGTTTTTCAGCTCCTGAATGCTGAGCTGGGCGAACTTGAGTAGCTGTGTCCTGAACTTGGGGTAAGCGATACTGGCGGGCTGCGTGAAGTCCACGCCGCACCACCAGGACTGCCAGCCGCGTGGGTTGGAGGCAGGGTTTTGGTTTTGCGGCTGGTCATCGGCAGGGGAGGAGGCCAGGACGTCTTGAGCAAGCAGCCTGCGGTCATCCCATTGAAGCTGAAATGGATAGGTGGCGGAATATCTCTGGTACAGATCGGCGGCCAGGGAATTGCCGGAGCCGCTTGCTCCGAAGCGAAGCGAAACCTCTATATTCCGCGTTGCACCGGGAGCCAAATTCGTAATAGCCGCGAGAAACGGATACAGGGTGAAAGCGGAGCCGTTCCAGGAGCCGCCTGCCTGCACGACTACTCCATCACTGATGTTTTCGTTGCAGAAGTCAATGGCCCCGGTTCCGTAGTCCATTGTGATCACTGCCGGACGAAAGTTGGGGTCACCGACCATGACGTTATTGCCCATCAGGTAGGGCCCCGTATCGGCCATGCTGACGGTAGGCTGCTGCGGATAACCGATCATAGCTGCGCAGATATTGGCACTTGTCAGCGTGCTGGACGTGGAATTGGTAATACTGATATTCATGACCAGCGCATTACCGCTCTGGCTGTAGGTGCAGCTCATCTTCCCCCAAGGCCAGGTTTGAGAAACGACGTTGCCGGTGAGCGTACTCGTTGTCGGTGTCCAGCCGGTATTGTTCAGGCCGTTCGAGGGTGAAAAGAGGGGGGTGCCATTGAGCAGGCGAAGGGCGCCATCGCTGATCAGGTTGGGGCCTCCATTGCTGCTGAGGGACGCAAGGCCTGTGCTGCTGAGCGTATAGGATAAACTGGCTTGGGCTTGCCCGGCCGCTGTCCACAGCAGCAAAGAAAGTGTCCACAGCAGCAAAGACAGCGCGAGGGCTCGCGCTGTCGAGATAAGAGCAATCACGATGCGTATCAATGGACTTTTCTTCAATGGACTTTTCTTCAATGGACTTTTCTGCATAAAACTCAGCCTTTCCCGAGCCGTGCTGCACGAAATACTGACCAGCCCCCAGCCCCTAATCTCATAGGGTCTGGGGGCATTTAGCCTTTAGTTCGGCGTGATTTTTAATTCGGCGTGATTTCCAGCCCGGCGATCTGGGCATTATCGACGGTCGCGTGCAGCTGAAGAACGATCTGACCGCTCGAATTCACCGTGGTGTTGAAGTCCTTTACGTCTGCTTTGTTAGTTGCCCCGGCATCCGCAAAGATGTCGAAGTTTGTCAGCGCCTGGACTCCGTTAATGATGATATTGAACTCGCGCTGCCCGGCGGCGGTCCAGTAGGTTTCCGCGAAGTGCAGGCGGACGTGGTAGGAGGCGCCGACCGGCAGGTTGGGAACGGTATAGATGACGTCGCCGCCATAACGTGCCGTCTGGTAGACCGCGGCAGGGGCGGCATTGGCGACGCCTGCGGTGGTGATGGTGCTGCCAGTGCTGCTCATTCCGGTTCCGGCGCTGGTGAAGAACTCATCGGCGACGAATGGGCTGACAGCAGAGCCGCTGGCGTTGATCTGGTAGCTTGGCCCGACGCTTTTGACGCTGAACCAGTTGAGGTCGTAGCCGTTGTCCGCCTCCTCAAAGAGCTGGATCACGTGCGGTCCGGCGGTGAGCGTGACGCTGCCGGACTTGATAGTCGTGAACGTGTCGTAGCTGCCGGTGCCCGGCACGGCCATCGCGCCGGTGACATTGGTGCCGTCGACGCTGAAATGAAGGCTGCCGCCGGAGGAGCCGACGCTTGTACCGGACGCGACGCGGGCCTGGAACTGGTAGGTGCCTGCCGCAGTCACATTGACCGTGTAGTTGAGGTACTCGCCCTGGTTGGTCCAGCCGACCTGGTAGCCGCCGCCCGCGTCGCTGGTGATAGCGCGGATGTCGACGCCGTCACTGCGGTACGCGCCGCCCTGGTTCTGGGAGTCGCTGTCATGGTAGGCTACGCCTTCGCCGCCCACATCATAGTTCTCGGCTTCGACCTGGCCGGGAATAGCCCAGGCCGTGCCGCCATAGGGGGATTCTGTCACCGCTGCCGCGCTGATTGTGAGCGTCAGAGTTGCTTTACCCGTGCCCCCGGCATTAGTCGCGCTGAGACTGACCGACGAGGTTCCGGCGGCAGTCGGCGTACCGGTGATAAGGCCGGAGGCGCTGACCGAAAGACCGGCGGGCAGACCCGTCGCGCCGAAGCTGGTGGGAGTGTTTGTCGCCGTGATCTGGTAGGAGAACGCTTTTCCCGCCGTGCCGGTGGCCGATGTCGCGCTGTTGATTACGGGCGCAGGAGGAGCCGCCGCAGCAATCGTGATGCTGAGTGCGCCGGAGCCTGTCCCGGTCGCATTGATAGCATTGATCGTGGCGCTGTAAGTGCCCGCCGTCGTTGGAGTGCCGGACAAGAGTCCGGTGCTGGTATTGACGGTGACGCCTGCGGGCAGTCCGCTTGCGCTGAAGCTGGTCGGGCTGTTCGTGGCGCTGATCTGGTAGGAGAACGCTGTCCCAGCCGTGCCGCTTGCTGTTCCTGCGCTGGTGATCACGGGAACCGCAGAGCTGGTGCCGCCATATTCATACGCGCCGGAGTCGTCTGCGTTCCCGTGCGGGCGTCCGTTTCCGAGGATGTCCGTGGCCGGGTGGGGCACGGAAGTCGGCACGAGGTCGATTGCCGCAGACCCCGACTTCAGCGAAAAATCGCCGCCGGCCGCGTTCGTAAAAAGCGCCGCATCCGGGTTTGCCACCTGGATCGAGCCGGCGTCATAGCCCTGGGCCTGCCACTGCGCCAGGTTCCAAACAGCGCCGTAGTTGAGCTGGAATGTCGCGCCGTTCGTGTAGACATTGTCCCGCACGTTTGCCGCGCTCAGCGAGTTGCTGCTCGTAAACGAGTTGATCGAAAGCTGGTTCGCCAGCAGAACGTTCCCGTAGACCTGCGCGTTGGTTCCGTAGGTGCTGCCAAGCGATGCCAGGCACAGAGCCGTGAAGCCGGTTCCGGTGCTGGGGTCGGTAGCGACGGTGTTGAACCGGAAGATGTTGCTGTCGCCCCGGATCCAGATCGTGGAATTGTACGGTGCGGCGTAGATAGTTCCGGCGACGATGCAGTTTTCAACGATGTTGCTGCTGCCGGAGATGTCCATGCTGGCGTAAGGGCCGGTGATATTCATGCCGTTGACCACGACATTTGGTCCCAGCGTGTTGACCTGGGCGCTATAGCAGGTGCCGCCCGTGACTGTCACGACTGCGCCGCTGGCTCCGTCGAAGGTGCAGTTGTCGCCGGTGCCGTCACCATTGGTATCGATGGCCCGGAAGTTGTTGAGCGTCACAGACTTCAGCGACCCGCCGTGATCGGTAAAAGCCTCATACTCGAAATCGCCGCGCCCGTTCCACGTATCGGCCTGATGCTCGGCGGTGCAGTTGTTATATACCGATGTCTCGCTGAGGTTCGGTCCCGTGTTGCCGAACGAGACGTAGCCGGTCTGCCCGGTCTGGACATTCGGCATCGGGTACGCGCAGTAGCAGCTATTGAACGTGACATTTGAGCCGTCGATCACGGCGAACCCATGCCGCCCGTAGCGGTATACCTCGCAGCTATCGACCAGCACATTGATACCGGTCGTTACGCCGTCGCCTTCGATCCGCAGGCCGTAACCGAGCGATGGATTGGCGTTGGAGCCGCATTCGTCGACGACTAAGTTGCGGAAGACAAGGTTGCTGGAATAGTTGGAGCTTGCCTGGCTGCCGTTGCAGATGACATTGTCGCGGACGCAGACGTCGTACTGGCGTCCGTCCGAGTTGGGGTTGGTACCGTTCGTACTGATCGTCAGGGTTCCACCGCTCCACTTCCAGCAGTTGGGCGTGCCGGAGGGATCACGGACAACGCTGCCGTCACCGGTTCCGCCATTGAAGATGTCGATCAAGAACTGCTGGTTGACAAGGACCGAGTTGACCTGCTGGGCGTAAGGGTGGGTGTAAACATTGCCGCCCTGGGAAACCCACTGCCCATCATTGACAGCGATCTGGTTGCTGCCCCAGAACTTCGGCTTGGCATTGCCGGCATTGCCGTAGTCGGCGAAGGTAATGGGATTGCCGACTGCGCCGCTCGAAAGCGGGTTCAGGACTTCGCGCCAGGTGTCCCCCCGGAGAAAGAACACGGAATCGCCGGCGTTCAGGGTGAGGCTTTCCGCTTTTGCGACAGTGGCAAATGGAGAAGATTGGGTACCGGGGTTGCCGTCATTGCCGCTGCTGCTGCTGACGTAGTAGCTATGGACAACGTGGGGCGTGAAAGTGAAAGTGTTGAGAACAAAGATCGCGTTCTGGTCGGCGACGAGCATTTTTAGCGTGTGCGTCCCGCTGGTCAGATGCGCGGAGGCATAGGTTGCGACACCGAAATTGCCCCAGCTACTGGTGTAGGCGAGGGTGATATTGCCGGGCGTGACATCGGTGCCATCGAGCTGGAAGTCAACCTGCCGTCCGGCCTGAGCGGGCGCGGCATTGACCTGAATGTCGTAGTAGCCGGTGGTCGCGACATTGACCGTATAAACGAGATAGTCGCCCTGGACAATGTGGTTGCCGACGACATAGCCATTGCCGCCGACGATTGTCCCGGTGGCGGCGCCGTACTGGTTGATCGAGTTGAGGGGAACCGGACCATTGGCATCGTCGGTGCGGTACACGCCGCTCGATGCGGGCTGCTGGATATTGTAGGCATCTCCCTGGGTGCCTTTGTCATAATCGACGGCGTTGATTGTGCCGGGGATCG